>JAZFRP010000067.1:0-5588 GCA_036445715.1 Candidatus Humimicrobiaceae bacterium
CAAGTCCTAAAGGAAAGTTTTGTGATGACATGGGATATAATAACCACTTATGTTAAATTATTTGGAAAACTTTTTACCGGACAGATACCTTTTGACCAGGCAAGACCTGTGTCCCCGATAGGGGTAGTCAGTATTTTTCAACAGTCGATATCAATGGGTATGCAGAATTTCATCCTGTTTCTTGCACTTGTATCGATCCTGATAGGATTTGGCAATCTTCTTCCGATACTTCCTCTTGACGGGGGTAATATAGTACTTCTCATAGTAGAGACTATAAGGAAAAAACCGGTACCGCAGAAGCTTCTTGAAGTAACAAATTCCATAGGTATATTTCTAATGGTAGCGCTTCTCATAACTGGTTTTGTATTTGATATAATCAGTCCGTTCAATCTTAATAATATGTAACCGGGGAATATAGATGAAGATCCAGAGAAAAAAAACAAGAAAAATAAAACTGGGTAGATTAAATATTGGTGGAGGAAGCCCTGTATCTGTCCAATCAATGACAAAGTCCAAAATAAATAATACTGCAGCAATAAAAAGTGAAATAAAAGAACTTATAGATTGCGGTTGTGAAGTTATAAGGATAGCTGTTCCGGAAAAGGAAGCCGTACATGATTTAAAGAAACTTATCGATGACGGAATTTTTGCAGATATACCTGTTGTTGCTGATATTCATTTTGATTACAGGCTTGCACTGGAATCCATAGATGCGGGAGTCGATGGAATAAGGATAAATCCTGGAAATATTGGCGGCAGTGAGAGAACGGCAAAAGTAGTGGAAGCTGCAAAAAATTCTGGTATTGCCATAAGGATCGGGGTCAATTCCGGTTCTATAGATAAAAAGATACTTAAGAAAAACAAGGGGATGCTAAGGGATTCAATGGTCGAGAGCGCAATTGACAATATAAGGATCATGGAAAAACTCGGGTTTTATAATTTTAAGATATCGGCAAAAGCATCTTCGGTGCTGGATACGATAAGTGTATACAGGGCAATATCCGAAAAAACTGAAACACCTCTTCATCTTGGTGTTACGGAAGCAGGCCCGATGTTCAGGGGAAGTATTAAATCTTCTGTGGGACTTGGCGTTCTCCTGGCTGATGGGATAGGAGATACTATAAGGGTTTCCCTGACAGAAAAGTCACTTGAGGAAGTAAGGGCTGCTTATTTGATACTTTCAAGTCTCGGGCTCAGAGCCATGTGTGTAGACATAATCTCGTGTCCGACTTGCGGCAGGACCAGGGTTGACCTTCCGGGGATTGTAAAAGAAGTCGAATCGATGACTACCGGATTAAAAAATAATTTGAAGCTTGCAGTAATGGGTTGTATCGTAAATGGTCCGGGAGAGGCAAAGGGTGCTGATCTCGGGATAGCATTTGGAAAAGAAAAAGCAGCATTATTTCTTAAAGGTTCTGTTTTAAAAAGGACCAGCAAGGATACAATCATGGATGAATTCAGGGAAGAATTGAAAAAACTTATAGAAACTTAAGGAGAATAGATTTGAAATATTCAGAGGGTTTTATCCCTACTTTAAAAGAAGATCCCAGGGAAGCGGAGATAGCGAGCCATTCACTGACACTCAGGGCAGGACTTATCAGGAAAATTGCTTCCGGGATATATGCATTTCTGCCTGCAGGTACAATTGTACTCCAGAAGATAGAACAGATAATCAGGGAAGAAATGAACAGGGCAGGAGCGATTGAAATATTATTGCCGGTCATGCAGCCTTCTGATCTCTGGAAAAAATCAGGGCGGTGGGATGAATACGGACCTGAGCTTTTCCGGTTAAAGGACAGGAGTGAAAGGGATTTTTGCCTTGGGCCCACACATGAAGAATTAATAACAAACCTTGCCTATCATGATATAAGGTCATATAAGGACCTCCCGCTTAATCTCTATCAGATACAGGTGAAGTTCAGGGATGAGATAAGACCGAGATACGGACTCTTGAGGGCGAGGGAATTCATAATGAAAGATGCTTACAGCTTTTGTGAGGATGAAGAAGGGCTGGATAAGATCTATAATAAGATGCATGTTGCATATAGCAGGATAGTTGAACGGATGGATCTAAAATTCAGGGCCGTAGATGCTGATACGGGACTTATTGGCGGAAAATCTTCTCATGAATTTCTTATACTTGCAGATGAAGGTGAAGAGACACTGGTCTATTGTCCTGATTGTGACTATGCTGCAAATATCGAAATGGCTAGTTTTAAGATTGATGAAGAATCAAAAGATACTGCCAGGAAGTCTTCCAAAGTAGAAGAGATAGCGACCCCGGGGACAACTAATATCAAGAGTCTTGCCGGCTACTTAAATGTGTCTAAGGAAAAGATCCTGAAAACAGTCCTTTTAACTGATGAAGAAAAGAATGTGTATTCATTCCTGGTAAGGGCGGACCGGCAGCTAAATCTATCAAAAACTGAAAAATTCCTGGCTAAAAAACTCGAGTTTTTCAAGGATAGTGATGAAGACCCCAGGTATACCATGGGATATATAGGCCCGGTCGGCCTGGATGATGTAAAGGGGATCTATGGGGATAATTCCATAAAGGGCATGAAAGACTTCATCGCCGGTGCAAACAAAATAGATACACACCTGAAGAATGTTAATATAGACAAAGACTTTAAAGTAGATGATTTTGGTGATTTCTCATATCCGCTCAAAACAGACGGGTGTATAAAATGTGGTGGTAAACTGCAAATAGAAAAAGGGATTGAAATAGGCCATATTTTTAAACTCGGGAAAAAATATAGCGAGAAGTTTGGTGCCATGTTCCTTGATAGGGATGGTAAACAGAAACCATTTGTAATGGGATGTTATGGTATAGGCGTTACAAGGATCTTGTCTGCCGTGATAGAGCAGCTCCACGATGAAAAGGGAATAGTGTGGCCGCCATCAATAGCTCCATACCTGGTAAACCTTATTGTCACAACATCAAAAGACAGTGCCATGAAAGAGACGGCAGATAAATTATATGATGAGCTTATTTCTGCAGGGATCGAAGTATTATATGATGATAGAAATATCAGTGCAGGCATAAAGTTTAAAGATTCAGACCTTATCGGGATACCCCTAAGACTTGTTATAGGAAAGAAATATCTTGAGACCGGGATGATTGAGGTACAATTCCGGAAAGATGGTAAAAAGACTGAGATGGCCATTGAAGAAATAGTAACTTTTATTGAAGATTTTAAAACCAAAAACATAGTGAAGTAAATCCCTATATGGAAAAAGAAGATAAAAATATCCGGGGGGTACTTGAGAAGATAGTATTCAAGAATCCAGACAGTGGCTATATGGTCGGCAGGGTACGGCTTGATGATGATGAGCTGGTAACAGTTGTCGGAAAAGTATTTGAGCTTCAATGTGGTGAGGAGCTCGAGATCGAAGGCAGCTGGATAGTCAATAAGACTTATGGAAAACAATTTGAAATAAAGAAGGTAAAGGCCCACACCCCATCCACCACAATCGGAATCGAGAATTATCTCGGTTCAGGACTTATAAAGGGCATAGGTCCTGTGATGGCAAAAAAAATAGTAGATAAATTCGGTAAGGAGACCCTTGATATACTCGATAATGATCCGGAAACCCTGTCCAGTATTGAGGGGATTGGCCAAAAAACAATAAAACAGATCATAAGATCATGGCAGAAACATAAAAAGATCAGGGAAGTCATGATATTCTTGCAGTCCTATGGCATATCAAGTACTTATTCTGCAAAAATTTATAATACATATGGAGAAAATGCCGTAAGCGTCATAAAAATAAATCCTTATAGATTGGCAGAGGATATTTTTGGTATCGGTTTCAAGACTGCTGACGATATAGCATTTAAAGTAGGTATTCCAAGAGATTCAATATTCAGGATTAAGGCCGGTATTATTTACCTGTTGCGCAGGGCTGAAGATAATGGGCATTGCTTTCTTCCGGCTGAAGAGATCTTGACAATAGCCACAGATTTTCTCGGAGCTGATCTATCAGAAATAAACAATGCAATAAGTGAACTCATAAAAGAAGAAAAAATAATTACAGTAAAAAGTGGAGGAGAAAATAAAATATATTTAAGCAGCCTCTATCAAAGTGAGATATTCGTAAGTAAGAAAATACTTGAGTTGAATGATATTGATAATAATAAAGATAAAAAGACCGGCAGGAAATCCTTATATAGAAGACTTATAGGTGAGATAGCAAGTGCAGACGGGATACTACTGGATGAGACACAGGTAGATGCAATAATTACGGCCCTTACTGAAAAAATAATGATCATTACCGGCAGCCCCGGTACCGGTAAAAGTACAATACTGAATTTCATAATAAAAATCCTTGAAAAAGAAAAAAAGAAATTTATGATGGCTGCTCCCACAGGCAGGGCTTCCAAGAGGATGACTGAGACTACGGGAAGGGAGTCAAAGACTATACATAGACTGCTACATTTTAATCCAAAACTAAATAAATTCATAAAAGATGAGGAAAATCCAATAAATGCAGATACCATTATCATCGACGAAGCATCAATGCTTGATATCAGGTTGATGAGGAACCTGCTTTCGGCTGTAAAAAGTGACAGCAGCCTGATCTTTGTAGGGGACATAGACCAGCTCCCATCTGTTGGACCCGGTTATGTCCTTGGAGATCTTATTAAGTCCGGAACCGTACAGGTTTGTGAGTTAAAAAAAATATACAGGCAGGAAGGGCAAAGCCAGATAATAAGAAATGCTCATAAGGTAAGGGATGGTGAGTTCCCATATATAAAAAATAAAGATTCGAGTGATTTTTTCTTCCTGGAAAAAAATGACCCGGAAGAAACAGTTAACCTGATCCTGCATCTTCTTACTGACAGGATACCTTCCAGTTTTGGTCTGGATCCCTTTAATGATGTACAGGTCCTTGTCCCTACAAATAAAGGAGTATGCGGAGTTATCAACCTTAATAGCAGGATACAAAAAAAATTAAATCCCGGCAGTTCAGGCCTGCTCCATGGAGACAGGTGGTTCAGGACAGGTGACAAAGTGATACAGCTCAAGAATAATTATGATAAGGATGTCTATAATGGGGATATAGGTATCATAAGTAATATCGATATGGAGCTTAAGGAAGCAAGTATAGACTATGATGGAAGGATGGTGGAATACAGCTTTTATGAAATGGATGAAATAAACCATTCTTATGCTATCTCGATCCATAAATCCCAGGGATCCGAGTTCAAATGTGTCATAATCCCGCTTCTCACTTCCCACTATATGCTGCTTCAGAGAAACCTCCTTTATACTGCCCTTACAAGGGCCAGGGAGCTGGCAATTCTTGTTGGAAGCAAGAAAGCAATAGGTATGGCAGTCAATAAAAACATTGTAGAAAAGAGGTATACAAACCTTAAAGAATTGATACAGATATAGCCGTAAATTTATGTAACTTTTTTTTATTTTATGCTATACTCTTTACGAAATTTTAAGATGAGATGACTAAAAATAGTGGGCAATCTCCCACTATTTTTTTGATTAAAAATTATTTAACAAAATGTAGGTGATTTGGGTGAATAAACAACTGATTGCGGCACTTGTCGAGCTGGAAAGAGAAAAGGGCAT
>JAZFRP010000068.1:0-2258 GCA_036445715.1 Candidatus Humimicrobiaceae bacterium
CTGAAAATCCCCTGTCTTCCAGTTCTTTTACCAGTTCTTCCTGACAAGATATCTTCTTGCCATTGATTATATCTTTTATTGTTTTAAGTCTTTCCCGTCTGCTCATATAATACTCCTAAAAAATATAGATCAGCTTGCAAAAATATAGGCCAGCAATGCTTTCTGTGCATGCAATCTGTTCTCTGCCTGTTTTAAGACTATAGAGTTTGGGCCATCCAGGACTTCGGATGTTATTTCTTCACCTCTGTGCGCCGGAAGGCAATGCATTATGACAACATCATCAGCTGCATGACTTAATAGTTCCTTATTGAGCTGATAGCTGGAAAGTTTTTTGACTTTTTGATCGCTTTCAGTATCACCCATGCTTATCCAGATATCGGTATATACGATATCTGCATCTTTTACTGCCTCAACCGGATCAGTTACTATAGACACATTTGAACCTTCAATACTACCTATATACTTCATTATCTCCTGACCGGGCTTATACTCTGGTGGGCTGACTATCGTCAATTTATAACCCAGTTTAGCCAGACCTACCATAAGGCTGTTTGTAACATTATTACTGTCTCCCACATAAGTGAACTTTAGTCCCGGCTGCATTAGTCCGGCTTCTTTGACCGTGAACAGATCAGAAAGTACCTGACAGGGATGGTACATGTCAGTAAGTCCATTTATTACTGGTATGCTGCCTTCTTCCGCAAATATTTCTACGGTACTATGGCTGAATGTCCTGATTACTACCGCATCAAGATAACCAGAAAATATTTTTGCAGTGTCTGCATAGGTCTCACCCCTTGATAATTGCAGATTTTTTGCATCAAGATAGATCGCATTACCTCCCATCTGGCTTATCCCGGCTTCAAAAGAAAGCCTCGTACGGGTAGAATGCTTATCAAATAATAGCGCAATATTTTTTCCTTCAAGGACTTTACTGTATTTTGAAGGATCACTCTTAACATCCCCTGCAGTATCCAGCAGGTATTTAATAGTCTTAGAGTCATAGTCCTTTAGAGTAAGAAAGTCTTTTTTATTTTTTTTACTCATTTTAGATATCCTTGATCTTATGGTCCAACCATTTTAATAATCTGTCCAGGTGGGACTTCTTTATTATAAGCGGTGGGAGAAACCTTAATGTATGATCCGATACCTTATTGATAACGAGTCCATCTTCCAGGGCCTCATTTACAAGCCTGGTAGCTACCGGTTCGGAAAACTCCAGGCCCACCATCAGCCCGGTTCCCCTTACATCACTGATCACTGAATACTTCCTTTTTAGTTTCTCCAATCTGGAGATAAAATAATTCCCCAGTTCGCTCGATTTACGGGAAAGTTCATTATTTAATATATAGTCAATAACTGCAAGCCCAGCCGCACAAGATGCTGCATTTCCACCAAATGTAGATCCATGCACGCCCGGTGTAAATGATTTGCTGACAGAATCTGTCGCTATTATTGCACCTATAGGCATACCGCCTCCAAGGCTTTTAGCAACCACTAATATATCCGGTACTATCTCATAATTCTGGTATGCAAACATACTTCCTGTTCTGGCGAATCCGGTTTGTACTTCATCAAAGATGAGTAGTATATCTTTTTTAACGCATATGTCTTTTAAATCCTGCATAAATTCTTTTTCTGCCGGATATACCCCTCCTTCGCCCTGGACAGGCTCAAGCATGATCGCGCAGGTATTTTCATCTAATAATTCATTTACAGAATCAATATTATTAAATTCCGCATACTTGAAACCCTCGAGAAGTGGTTCAAATTTCCTCTGTTTTTTCGGTTGTGCTGTTGCAGACAGGGCTCCCATTGTCCTTCCATGGAAAGAACGCCCGAAAGTTATCACATTATATCTTTTATCATCGTACTTGTCTGTTGAATATTTCCTCGCAAGTTTTATAGCCCCTTCTATTGATTCCGAACCACTATTTGCAAAAAATACCTTAGAACCAAAACCGGTTATTTTACATAATTTTTCTGCCAGCTCCACCTGGGGGAGATTATAATATACATTTGATGGCTGTATTAATTTTTCAATTTGTTTTTTAACTGCTTTTACAATAAATTTATTGCTATGGCCGACATTAAGACATCCGTAACCTGCTATAAAATCAATATATTTCTTATTCTCAACATCCCATAGATACTGCATGCTTCCCTTTAAGAATACTACAGGAAGCCTGCTGTATGTCGGCATCAAATATTCGCCTCCCCAGCTAAAAACAGCGCTATTGTTAAGTTCAACCATGTTC
>JAZFRP010000069.1:0-17435 GCA_036445715.1 Candidatus Humimicrobiaceae bacterium
CCGGAAGAATATTCCGGTGAGTACTCTAATGTGGCTCCATCACCTCAACCATATTCTCAAACACATCCCGCAAAAAGCAAAACCGTTGCCGTGGTCCTCGCAGTATTTTTAGGTTTTTGGTCCTGGCTTTATACTTTTAAAAATAATTCTTTAAAATTCTGGATAACCCTTGGGTTATTCGGGCTCATCTTTATAATAACATCTGCGTATTCCTGTTCACTCATAACAGACTCAATAAACTATGGAAATTATGGGACAGACTATTTCGGCAATTCATTTTTTGGATTTATCGTATTTACTAATATAATAAATTTCGGTATCTGGGTATGGTCAGTAGTGGATAATGCAATAAAACCAGAAAGTTTTTATAGGGATTATCCTAATGGTTAGTAACTCATCAATGATTAAGTTTTCTTCTGTCAGGCATTCGTAAATTGTATCCCGCATATCCAATAGCTTTCTCTTTATGCAGGTATTATAAGTATAATAATTCCTGCAGATCAGACTTTTAAGTTTACTTCACCAATAAACTATTTGCCGGTTTCTTCATCAGAAGCTTCATCTTCTACTTCTTCGTCAGCTGCTTCTTCTGTTTCTTCATCAGTTTCTTCTTCTTCGGCAGCATCATCTGCTTCATCATCTGCAGCTTCTTCATCTATAGCTTCGTCTTCTACATCAGCTTCTTCTTCAACTGCATCTTCGGTACTCTCATCAACAGATGCATCTGTATTCTCAGGAGCTGCTGTTTCTGTCTGGCAAGCAATCCCAAAAATTGATATGGATAGTACAAATATTGCTATTATTACGGTAGTGCATATCTTTTTCATCTAGTATCCTTTACTTTCAATATATTTTACAAATTATACTGTTTAAGATATGCGGGATCCCTTACCTATCAATAAAAGATAGTATAAGCCTTTTCAATTTAACTAAAACATGTGTAAAAAATTGCCCAAAAAAAGAGACAACTAGCTATTAGCTGTCTCTTATCTTGAGAGAGTATAGATTATTATTTTTAAATTATCAATGATTATTTGAATCATTATTGTTATTTTACAATTTAGTTTTTTATTCACTATTCAATTAATGAATGGAGGGACATTTTCGCTGAACAAAGCTATACACTTTTAGGTGGCATAATCGTGAATACCTATTTTGCCCGGGCCCGGGGAAACCACCCTTTTGTATTATTAGCAATTTTTACCAGTGTCAGCATCAAAGGGACCTCTACAAGCACACCCACAACTGTGACAAGGGTAGCCCCGGATTGGAGGCCGAATAATGATATTGCGACCGCAACTGCAAGTTCAAAAAAATTACTGGCCCCTATCATGGCTCCGGGAGCAGCAATACTGTGAGGGATCTTCCAGGCTTTGGCCCAGCCATAAGCAATAATAAAAATAATGAAGGTCTGGATCACCAGGGGTACTGCGATCAGGACGATATGAACCGGATTACCTAAAATGATCTCACCCTGAAATGCAAAAATAATCACAAGGGTTAATAGTAGGCCGATGACTGTGACTTTATTAAACTTCTTAAGGAATACATTCTCAAAATAATGGATTCCCTTCTTTTTTATTATCAACACTCTTGATATATAACCGGCAGAAAAAGGTATGACTACAAAAAGTACTACAGATAGAAACAATGTCCTATAGGGTATAGCTACATCGCTTATTCCAAGAAGGAAAGCAACAATGGGGGTAAATGCAAAAAGTATGATCAAGTCATTTACCGCGACCTGGACCAGGGTATACGCTGGATCTCCATCTGATAAATAACTCCATACAAATACCATCGCCGTGCAGGGAGCAGCACCCAAAAGTATCGCTCCGGCAAGGTATTCGGTTGAAAGTGATGCCGGAATAAATGAGTCAAATATTATCTTAAAAAAGAGGAAAGCAATGCCATACATGGTAAATGGCTTTATAAGCCAGTTTGTGACGGTGGTCACGGTGAGGCCTTTTGGTTTTTTGGTTACATTAACAATACTTGCAAAATCGACTTTTAGCATCATCGGGTAGATCATCAGCCAGATGAGGACCGCCACCGGTATTGAAACATTGGCATATTCAAATTTACTCAGGGTGTCGGGGACCGCAGGTAGGAACTTCCCAACTGTTACTCCGGCAACTATGCATAAAATAACCCAGACCGAAAGATATTTATCAAAGAAACTTATTTTTTTCCTCATTTGTGTACCCTCCCGCATATCTTATCCCTATCTATAGCTTTTAATTTTTTCAAGTCGGATATTGTTTGTTTATCTTTCTTTAGATCTTTACAGATCATTTCTATTGATTTCCTGCTAAAAAGATCTGCCAGACTATTAATATTGTAATTGACCCAAAGCCCGTCCTTATCTGATTCGACCAGGCCGGCATTTTCAAGCAATCTCAGGTGGCTTGATATGGTGGGTTGGGATAAACCAATAATATCAGTGATCTCACATACACAGAGATCCTGTTTTTCATTTAGAAGACAGATTATCCTCAGCCTGTTTTTATCTGCAAGAGCTTTAATTATTTTTTCTATATTCCTTATATTTTGTTCCGGCATGATCCCGGTTTCACCGTTTCCTTTTATCGGCCGTTTTATATGTCCTGTTTAATGGTAAAGATCTTGAAACTTAAAAACTGACTCTTCCGGATCTTTGGCCTCAATCCTTCTCCGGATTAAATCATTTTTAATGATTACCGCCGCATCATCATTTTTTCATGTATTATTAACTATATTGATATATGTAAATATATAATTATATTATTGTCAATAAACTTGTCTTTAATGGATCTTCCCCATCATGATCCATAATATCTTTTTTTTATAATAGCCGGGTCCAGGCCCAGGCTAAACGCTACCAGGGACCAGAGGAGCAAATAAATTATTTTAAAAAATGATTCATTTTCAAATTTTCTTTCATTTGAGATAACAGGACCAGTTAAAAGCAATACCCTGCCTGCTCTTTTCATTCTTTTTGAAAAATCCACATCACTCATGACAGGAATATCTCTATACCCTGATATTTTATTTAAAATCCCTCTTCTTACAAAAATTGCCCTGTCACCAAAAAATATTTTAGTGGTCCTGCAGTAAATATTACCCCCGATTGAAAGTATATTATAAAGAAATCTCACACCCTCTACTTTCATTGTAAAAGCTCCGCCCGCCAGATCGGGTAATCGGTTAAAAGTATTTTTTATTTTTTCAAGAGCATTTACAGGAAGCCTGCAATCAGCATGTAAAAATACCAGAATATCCCCTTCTGCAATTGCTGCTCCCTCATTTAATTGGCAGGGTATGCTGGCTATTCCCGACCGGATTATCCTCATCTTTATTTTATTATCAAATCTGACTGCTTTTACCAGGGTATTGTCCTGGCTTCCCCCGTCAACTATTATTATTTCAATATCTTTTTTGCTGACTTCCAATTTTATATTTTCAATAATACTCTTGATGCAGGAAGTTATATTCTTACTCTCATTTAAAGTGGGGATTATAATTGAAAATCTCATATCTTCTTATGTAAAGTTGCCACGGCAATTGCTGCCGGATCCTGCTGTGCACGACAGGCAATGATAATCTGTGAAAATTTTACTGCCTATACCTGAATTTTCTGTATATGAGTCAAGGTCGGACCAACCGCCTTCCGGAAGGTCCAGGGCAAGGTTAAAGTCACAATCATAAAACCTGCCTTTCCAGTCTATTGTCACCTGGTCAAGACACATAAGTCTAGACAGGCTTTCCGGGTTATAGCTGTCTTTAAGTCTCTGGATATAGTCTCCAAAATGGCCCTCTTTTTTCAACTGGTCAGCAAATCTTCCAAGAGGCACATTAGTCATAGTAATAAGATTTGTAAACTTGATCCCATGGGACTGCTCCAATCTTTTTTTATATTCTTCCTGAAGACCCTCCTGCAGAGGCGGGAGTGAAAAACCGGTTGGATTATATACCAGTGTTATAGGTACGCCAATATCCATTCCAAATCCTATGGAATTTAACTTTCTCAGAGTATCGATACTCTTTTCAAAAACTCCATTACCTCTCTGATTATTGACATTATCCCTGGTATAACAGGGAAGAGATGCTACAAGATTAATTTTTTTATCATAAAGAAAAGTTGAAAGTTTACTAAAATCATTATCCAACATAGCAGTAAGATTGGTCCTCATGGATATTTTCTTAACCAGAGGCCTTATCTCATCTATAAGTTCTACGATGCTCTTGTTTAATTCGGGAGCACCTCCGGTTATCTCAAGTGACTCGGGCCCTGCAAATTTTATGAATTCTTTTAACTTCCCAATTATCTCTCTGTCCATTACATCATTTATTTTATTGGGTCCTGCTTCAAGATGACAATGGTTGCACTGTTGATTGCAAAGAATCCCTACATTCAAACTGATATGTGAGATCCCCTCTCTTTTTAAATCACTAAATCCAGGATTTAGCTCATCAATTATTTTTTCTTTTACTTTCATAAATACTTAGAAATAAATTGTCTGATATTTTTATAATTTTCTATATCATCACTTTCAGACTCAGATGTCAATCTTTCAATATCTTTAGATGTATCTACATCATACCATCTACCGCCCAGGGCAAATTTTTTATTGACTATTTTTATATTCTCAACAATATCGCTCAGGGTATGAGAAGTGCTCCATTTTATATTTTTAAAAATGTCTTCAATGAAAGTCCTTGATATATCTTTGATCGCTATCGAATAAAAGCCTCCATCTTCAGTCGGGCCCAGTACTATGTCATTATCTGATAAAAGATCACCAGAATCGATTAAGTACTGAACTGGCAGGACCGGGCTGTCAGAGCCAATTATCATTACCCGGGATCCATCCTCTTCAAATTCCAAAAAAGCATTCTTTAATCTCTCCCCCAGGTCTTTTCCGGATTGGGGCAGTACCAGCCAATCAGGCCCCGTAATATCATTAAAATAAGTCCCTTCATTTTCAGGATAATAAAAGATCACTTTTTTATAACAGGCATCCAATTTACTTATAGTTTCAATTGTATCCAGAAGGACTGCTTCGTATAGGCCTGTGGCCTGTCTGTAGGTCAAAGGAGGAACCAGCCTGGTCTTCACCTTCCCCTCTTCCGGATATTTGGCCATTATACCTATTGTGATATCTAAACCCTGTTTATTATTACTTAAGATCAATTGAGTCCTTAAAATCTTCTAAATATTTAATAATAGATCTTATTGGTGATCCCTACCTTAACATCAGTATTTTTAATATCTTCCTGATCCAGCCCCGGCGTGCAATCTCTGCAAACCATTCATCCGTGGCTCTCTGAAGTGCCATGCCCATAGTCGGGTATACATGTGATGTCAGGCCGATATCATAGATCCTTGCAGATTTTTTCCTGGCCAGGACAAATTCATTTATAAGCTCTCCCGAACGGTGCCCCAAAATATGGGCCCCGAGTATTTTTCCGGTCCTTGTAGCCAATATTTTTACTTTTCCCTGAACTCTTCCCTCTACTATTGCCCTTTCATCTCCACTAAAGGGCTGCCTGTACACATTGTATTTTAGTCCCATATTCTTGCACTGTTCTTCTGTGAGTCCCAGATGAGACAGTTCCGGATCTGTAAATGTGGTCCAGGGAATACCCTGGTAGTCTACTTTGCTTCTAAATGGGAAAAGTGAATTACGGACAGCGATCTTTGCTTCAATCTCTGCAATATGGGAGAACTGATTTATTCCATTGCAGTCGCCTGCTGTCCAGATATTCGGTACGGTAGTCTTAAGATGGCTGTTTACACTAATACCATTCTTATTATATTCCACGCCTATAGCGTCTAAATTGAGACCTTCTACATTAGGTTTTCTTCCAACAGCAATAAGCATGCTTTCAGCAGAAAACTTTTTCTTTTTATCTCCTATACAGATCGTACATTTGCCAGTCCGGAGTTTTACCCAATTTATCCTGGTATTCAGGTGAATGTCTATATTCTCCTTTTTCAATATTTCCATCAGGTCTGAACTGAGTTCCCTATCATCTTTTAGCAAAATACTCTCATTTGCTTCAAATAGATGGATCCTGGTGCCTAATCTATTGAAGGCCTGTGCCATTTCAATACCAATATTACCCCCGCCTATGATCAACATTGATTCCGGAAGTTCCGGTAGATCCCATATTTCCCTATTGGTCAAATAACCATCATGCAGGCCCTCTATATCGGGTATCCGGGGTGATGACCCGGTACATAATATAATTTTTTTAGTAAAAATATTTTTATTATCTATGGTTAAATTATGATTATCTATAAAAGATGTATTTCCAAAATAAACTTTTACACCATAGCGGTCCAATAGTTTCTTTGCTTTGGAGGCCTTTGATGCACTCTCGGTAACCTGTTTAATATGTTTAAAGACATCTCTGTTGTCTTTTAATCCGATCCTCTTAAAATCTTTCGATTTCCCAAATATATTATTAAATCTATACACGCTTTCAGCACAGGATATTAGTGCTTTAGAAGGTACACAACCGGTCCAAGAACATTCACCTCCCAGGCGGTCGTCTTTTTCAATTAATGCCACTCTCGCACCAAAAGCTCCTGCAGACACTGCCGCAACAAGTCCTGCAGCTCCTCCTCCAATAATAGTAAGATCATATTTTAAATCCTTCAATGCTGTTCACCTCCGCATTAAGAAAAATTATTTCTCTTATAGTATATATATATTAATGTATCCAATTTTTATAAATTTTTCTATTTTATATACTATTTATTATTATTCAAATAGTAGTCCAGGCTTTTCGAATATCTGTTGAGACCATTTTTTAAGCCAGGAAACTATCAGGAAATTGGATCTTAGCTTGAGCCCGGGTTCCCGGACAGGCTCCCAGGATTTAACTGAGCATATGAGAAGATAAACACTTACTTTGTTTTGCTAATTATTTATTTAACTATCTGAAAAGTTCAGAAGAGTTTTTAAATATATACTTTCTTTACATAAGGGGAAGTTGATAGTCTGAGCAATGCGGGGTATTTAATATCGAACTGTATTTCACTTCCCACTTCAATATTATTACTTTTTGCGTGCAGGATCAGGTGATCACTGCTTGCCCCGATTATATCAGCTTTGATTCTGGGCTCTATAGCTTTTGTATCAACATCCTGTTCCCCGATACCGACGATTATACGATTAATAGCTCCAATATTTGTAAATTCAGGTTTGAATCCAAATGTACTCTGGCATTTATTACCATATGGCAACGAAGGTTTTAATTTGCTTTCTATTACCTCGCATATCAAAGTAAACGCATCAATATATAGATCCGGGATCCTATTTTTATGCATTGGTTCCCTACCCAATAAAATAGCTTCACCAATTCTTAAATTGTTGATATTCCCGGTATCATCTGTTTGGGAAAGCCACTGGTAATTTGCTGAATTTCCACCTGAGACCATTTTTATTTTTATATGGTATTTTTCTTGGATGTGATCAACTATCCGGGACAATTCGGTCATATTTTTATCTGATGGTTCGATACCTCCAAAGCAGACAAGATTTACACCTATTCCATATAATTCGATGCCCTTCAGCGGTATTGCTTGTTCAATAATAGAATCCATATCTTCAGGCAGGATACCTTCCCTTAGATCACCCAGTTCCAGCATCAATACTACTTTATGTTTTTTATCCTGCTTCAAGGAGTGTTCAGATAGTAATTTAATTGTTGATATTTCAGAGTTTAAGCTTATATCAGCATATTTGACAATATCCGGAACTTCAGTGTGCATAGATAAGCGTGTAATTAAAAACTCTGCCTTTACACCAGATTCTTTCATTTTTTTAATGTCCTGGACCCTGGAAACTGCTATAGTATTGATCCCGCACTCAAGTAGTGCACTTGCAATTTCAGGGGAACCCGCTACCCCTTTTATTACGGCAGTAATAGTAATGCCTTTCTTTGCAAATTCCTTTTTCAATGTCCTGGCATTATGCTTTATTTTGTTTATGTTTATTTCTAATCTGGACATTAAATCATCTTATACCTTTTTAAAGCTGATTTTATAATCTCACCGATTAAATCGGAAGAACTCATATTTTCTGCCGCAGCCATGAATCCAATGTAGCTATGTGGTTTTTCTTTTGGTGTGCACATTAACCCCGCAAAAGAATTAATTTCTATAAGATAGAGACCTTCTTTGGTCAATACAGTATCGATTCGTCCATAATCTTTAAAGCCAATAACCTGATAAGCTTTTTTTACAAATTCCTTAATCTTACAGATATCTTCATCGTCTAACCGGGCCGGACAATAGAAAGTATCATCATCGATTTCTTTTTTATCAAATGTTAAAAAACTTCCAGTTCCATTAAAAGAAATTTCAAGCGGTGGAAGTACTTTAATATCATTTTCATTACCTATCAGGCCAAAAGAAATTTCAGTTCCCTGTAAAAATTTTTCAATTAAAACAGGCTGCTTTATTGTATTTAATCTTTCTTCAACACCTTTTATGAGTTGTCTATAATCTTTAACCATAGAGTTGTCATCAATTCCAGCACTTCCTCTGCCTGCAACAGGTTTAATAAATAAAGGATAATCAAAAGGTGGATTATCTTTAAATATGGAGCAATCCTCTACAGATTTTACAACCCGGAAAGGAGATGTCTGCAATCCCTTGCTTTCCCATATCATTTTTGATAATGACTTATCTACTGCAATAGCAATTGCAGCAGTATCCGATCCCACAAAAGGTATTTCAAGATCTTCTAATATGGCAGCTTCCGCCATACTTGAAACATTAAATACTAGATCGACCTTATTATCCTCTAAATCTTTAATAAAAGATTCACCATAGCTGATGGTGCATACTTCATATCCGGCATCAACTAATGCTTGTTGATGATGGGCGACTTCTTTGTGTGTTTCGTCAACTACATTATCTGCACCTACAAATTTTTCTTGTATTTTAAAATTACCTCTTTTTTTGTTTAATAATCCAATTTTAATTTTCTTCATTTTTAAACAGCCTCAGAACTTAATGTTTTAATATAATTTATAAAAATAAGATAATCTACGACATTTAATTTAGAGAGGTAACAGTAGATAGCGAGTAGCCCTTAATTAGTATACTATCAAACAAAAGAGAGTTACCCAAAAAAACCCCGAGTTATTTTTCACCTTAATCTTACGACCTTAGGTTACTTGACACCTCGGGGCATAATTCTTTGAACTTTTAACAGGTCTTTTTAGTATATAATTTACTTTTTACACTCTTTCGGATGTAAATTTCAGTCTCTACTAAAACTTCCCAATATTCAAAGAGCGCTATAAGTATATCAAATAAACATATTTTTAAAAAATATTGTTTTATACAAGGAGGATATTGGCTTTACTCTGGAAACTAGTCCAAATTAAAGGCCTTGTGTTGTTAGGGAGCGGGTCGCCCCGTTGTTTGGCGAAGAACCCCTATTACCAATGAGTGGAGCCCGCGATCGGATTTGAACCGATGACCTTTTCCTTACCGAGGAAATGCTCTACCAACTGAGCTACACGGGCTGGAAGTTTATGGTGGAGGAGAGAGGATTTGAACCTCTGAAGGCTAAGCCGGCAGATTTACAGTCTGCTCCCTTTGACCACTCGGGCACTCCTCCACAATGGAGCCGGCGATCCGATTTGAACGGACGACCTGCTGATTACAAATCAGCTGCTCTACCAACTGAGCTACACCGGCATAAAAATTTGCCTTACCATTATCAACATCAAAAGGTAGATTGTCAAGAAAACAAATACCAAATATTTGTCCTGGCTCCGCAAAAAGCAATATTAATAAAAATGCTATAAATTTTCAATAGCTAATTTAACTGCACCCTCTACAGGATTGGCTACAAGCGGTTTAAAATTTATTTTATTAAACCTGTTTTCAAGGCTGTCCATCACAAGATCCCTGAAATATTTTTCACACTTAAAGAGACCCCCCACAAATACAATATCAAATTCCTTGCCTTCCAGTCCGAGTTTTGATGCCACGGTTGTAACAGAGAGTACCGCCTCCTCTGCTTCACCGGCTAAAATTTCCCTGCTAATTATATCTCCGTCATAGGCGGACCGGCATACCAGCCTGGCAATGGATCCTATCCTTTCCTTTGAAAAGACCTCCCCATAAGCCCAGCCGATAATATCCACTTCCTTTTTTAATCCCAGCTCATTTAAAATTGCAGCTGAGAGCAAGGTCTTTTCACCTCTGCCATCATAGGCCTTCATAACAGCCCTCAGGGCTTTTACACTCGCGGAATATCCGCTTCCCTCATCTGCAAGCAGATAGTCCCACCCTGTCGAGCCAACCTGGTCCCCGCTTTCATTTATGCCAAAACAATTGGACCCTGTACCCGCGATTATAATGAGCTTGTTTGCCGCATCGCTTCCTGCTTCCAGCCCGATTCTTGTATCATTGAAAATAAGGCTTTTTTTGAGATCAAGATATCCTTTCAATGTTTCATTATGGGCAATCTTTTGATAGTGCCTGCTATCATCAGGGACATTAAATCCTGCAAAACCAAAACAGGAACTCCCAAATCTTATCTCTCGGTCAATACCGGCCAGTTCCATAGCATCAAATATTGCTTTATTAAGATTGCCTGCAGCTTTTTTTACACCAACACTGGTAAAACTTCCTGATCCGGATATTGATTCCGATATTGTATTGCCCTTGCTGTCTGCAATTCGGGCAGTGGTCTTGGTTCCTCCAGCATCAACACCTAGAATATATATCATAAATAACTTCCTTTACTAATAATGATCTATTTATTATCTCTAATCCTTCAAACTATTAATTCAACTTAAATAATAACTCATTTTGCAAATGAGCAAAATAATTTTTATATTGTTTTAAAATCCTGTAAAACAAATATAATATTATTATATGAAAGATCCAGTCGAAGGGCATGCTCCCTGGGAGGAGATTCAAATGGCATCTAATGATCTTGTAAGGAAAAGTACTGCATCAGGAAGTTTTTATCCTGCTGATCCGGATGCACTAAGAAATCAGATAGATGGTTTCATGGATAATGCTGAACTGATGGGCATCCGTAATATAAAAGCCATTATAAGCCCGCATGCAGGCTATGTATACTCCGGACAAATAGCAGCATACTCCTTCAAACAGGTTGCTGGCATCAAATATGACAGTGTGATCATAATAGCTCCATCACACGCAGAATATTTTGATTACTCTTCAATTTATAGGGGTGATGCCTATGAGACCCCCCTGGGACCGGTTAAGATCGATAAAGAAAGGGCAAATGCCCTTACTGAGTCCAGTCCCCGGATCCAGCAATCTGCTTACGGACACCGTGACGAGCACAGCCTTGAAGTACAGCTGCCCTTCCTGCAGGTCATATTCGGAAAGGATATGAGTATAGTGCCGGTAGTGATCGGAAATCAGAGCAGGGAAAATATAGAAGAACTTGGCAGTATTGCAGGAGAGCTTTTTTCCGATGATAATGTACTAATAATAGCAAGCACCGACCTATCGCATTTTCACCCATATGATACTGCTTCAAAACTTGACGAAAGGGTAAGCGGACTTATCGGTTCATTTGATACCGGTGGACTGATGGAAGAGTTTACCAGTGATAAAGCAGAGATGTGCGGCGGCGGTCCGGTACTGGCTGCCATGACGATATCGGATGCAATGGGGGCGGATTCTTCAAAGATAATCAAATATGCAAATTCCGGGGATATATCAGGTGACAGGAGTGCAGTCGTAGGATACCTGTCAGCTGCATTTTATAAAAAATAGATCTTAAATAATCCAAATGCTTAAATAGTGTCTGGCGGATAAAGGAGGCATTTATGAAAAACCTTGAACTCTCAGAAAAACAAAAAAAACTTCTTCTTGAAATAGCCAGGGATACCATCAGGAACAGGGTCCTTGGGACTGAGCAGGCAGATCATGATATAGATGATCCCACACTGGAGATCGAATGCGGTGCATTTGTCACGATCCACAAAAAAGGAGACCTGCGGGGCTGTATTGGAAATATCATTGCAGAAACACCTTTATGGCTCACAGTGAGCAATATGGCCATACAGGCAAGTACTGCCGATCCCCGTTTCCCTCCGGTATCTGCTGACGAGCTCGATGAGATCGACATAGAGATATCGGCACTTTCTCCACTCTGGAAAACAGATGACCTGAATGAGATAGAAGTCGGAAAGCACGGGATACTTATCAAAAAAGGTTTTAACCAGGGCCTTCTACTTCCCCAGGTGGCAGTAGAGTATGGTTTTGACAGGATGAAGTTTCTTGAACATACATGCAACAAGGCTGGTCTTCCGGGTGACTGCTATAAGAGTGGCGACTGTGAGATATATCTCTTCTCAGCAACTGTATTTGGAGAAAAGGATCAAGAGAGTTAAGATCCTTTATCCGGGACCATTAATCATATCAACTATATAAAAAGGTCCGCTATCTCCCTATCCAGTTTGCTCACGATTATTCCTATAAGTCCCGGACCCGTATGGGCTCCTATGGCAGGAGTGCACTTTGTAATATTTGAATAGACAATATTCAATGAACGCTGCAATCTTTTAAGTATCCTCTGGGACTCGTTAAAACCAAGTGTATGGATTATTGATACCACTAACCAGCGTTCTTTTTTAAAGTCCCTTGTCACCCTTCTGGTTATTTCCCTGAGGGAACCGAATCTTGTGAATGATATACCTATCATTCCGACTAAGCCATTATTTATTCCAAGTAGCGGCTTAATAGTAAGAAGCCTGGAAAAAAAGCTTGCGATAGCAGGTACCCTTCCACTTCTCCTCAAATATTTTAAGGTATCTATGGTCCCATACAAACGAACATTTTCCCGTAAAAATGAAAGTACTTTTAGTATCCTTTCATAGGAATACCCTTTTTCTATGGCCCTTGTGGCAGCTAATACCATAAAGCCTGTTCCCATCGTACCTGAACGGCTGTCGAATATTTCTATATTTTCCTTAGCATCAAGAAGATCCCTTGCAATAAGAGCTGCTTTCATCACAGCGGATAGATTGGCGCTTATATGTATGGAAAATATCTTTTTATGGTTTTTTAGGAGTCTTTTATATACTTCAATAAAATCATGAGGTGATGGAGAAGAGGTTGAAAATATAGCTTTTTCTTTTTGTTGAAGTTGGTAGATCTTCTTTGAGTCTATATCAATACCATCCCTGAACTCCTTGCCGTTCAAATGGATATAAATAGGGACAATACTAATATTATATTTTAGTGCTATTTCTTTTGTTATATCGGAAGCACTATCAGTAACTATGGCAAACTCATTATGGCTGGCAGTTTCAGTATACCCCACAGCAGTTGACTTTTCTGCCCTTTTTACCATATATAAATTGTATAAATTGATAAAGCAAAGACTAAATATTCATCCCGGTAAATCTATTTTTCGTCACCAGTTACTGATTTTTCAATGTCTTTTAATTCTTTTTTTGCTTCTTCAGTTGCTTTAACGGTCCCTTCCCTGAAACTCCTGATAGCCTGACCTAAGGATTTCCCAAGCTCAGGTAGTTTTTTAGGACCAAAGATGATCAGTGCTATTACCAGTATTATTACTAGTTCTTGCCAACCTAATCCAAACATATGTCTGATTTCACCTCTCTTTTTTAATAATCTGTTACTACCATTGAGTAAATATTATACTTATTTCCAAATAAAAAAACTATACAAACCTTGCAAGCAGCAAGGCAAGTTCATAAAGAAGTATCATCGGTGCTGCAAGCACACCCATCGTAACCGGGCTCCAATCGGGAGTGATTATCGCACAAAGCACCAGTATCACTATATACACTACCCTCCACTGCCTCCTGAGCTGCCTGACTGTAAGTATATTTATCTTTATGAGAAATACCAGAATAAGGGGAAGCTCAAATATTAATCCCGCTCCAATAAGGAACCATCCGATAAAGCTCACATATCTTGTTACACTCAAGGTCTGCTCGAGCTCTGCTCCCTGGGATATGAGCCAGTTTACAGCAATTGGGACCATGAGAAAATAGCTGAAGGTTATCCCGCCATAGAACAATATAAAAAACAGTATTGTTATCGGTATTACCCTTTTTCTTATCTTCTTGCTGAAAGCAGGGAATGCAAAACTTATTATTTGAAATACCAGTAATGGCATTATGACCATGACTGCAGCCATAAATGATATCTTTACATTTACCAGAAAAGGTTCGGTAATGTCCAGGAAGACCAGTTCCCTGTTCTCAAGTGGCCTGGTAAGAAATCCAAGCAGATAATTACGGAAAGGATATGCTGCCCCAAAAAATACGACCAGTACTCCCAGAAGGACTATTATCCTTTTTCTGAGCTCTTCCAGATGGTCGATAAAGGGCATCGTCCTCTGCGTGTCCTTTGCTTTTTTACGTCCTCTTCTGAAACCCCATTTCCTGCCCGGTCTTCCAGCTTTCTTGTCCTTCGCCATATTTACGATATATCCTTAAAATAATTATAAGTTTACAAATGTATAAGTACCTGCTGTATAGTAGAATATTTGGGTATAAAATACAAATCTACCAGAGAGATCCGGTCCTACCTGATGCTTGCTTCAAAGATAGACTCTAATATAAGGGCCCTTTCATCCTGTGTTGCCAGGCGCGGCTGGCTATAGTCTTCAAGCATAGTCGTTATGATCACAGTATTTATATGTTCACCCTCATAAAAGATATGTTTTGCAATAAGCCCCTGCCTGGTGCCAAGTTCCCTCATCTGGTCAAAAAACAAATTTCCTAGCCCATAATTTATAAACCGGTCCTCTGAGATCTCGATCCCCTGTGGTTGGTGGGACTGGCTCCCGCTTACTATATCTGCTCCGGCATCTGCCATCCTCCTAAAATCTATTTTTTGCTGGCCCGTAGGTTCATATTGATAACTCTCAAGATATTGAAAGGTGAATATTACTATATACCCCTGTTCTTTTAGATCCTTTATTATCTCCTCAAAATCCTCAAAATTAGGTGGTGCCGATCCGGGGGTATCTTCTGTGGCCCAATCATATGCAGGACCCCACCAACAAAATCCCAGAAAAGCAAATTTATTTCCATTTGATTCGATCAAAGCAGGTTTATATGATTCCTCCAGATCCCTTCCTCCCCCAAAATATGGCCACCCCTTTTCCTCATACATCTCAAGGGTGTATATAAACCACTCATGACCCTGGTCATTCATATGGTTCCCGGTCAGTTCTACTACATCTGTCCCGACATACTCAAGTAATTCTATATATGAAGGTTTGCTGCAAAAATAAGGAAATCTGTCTACTCCCACTTCGCAATCCTCTTTAAATGGAACTTCATTACTTATGTGGGTAATATCAGCATCCCTCAAAACATCTACTATTTTTTCCCCGGGATACAGGACACCATGCTTTTCCATCCTGTTTGCTGTCCCCCTGACCAGTGCAGTAACTCCTGTCATCAAAAGGCTCGTAAATTTTGACATATCGCGGTTAGTGATCCCTGTCCTTTCAAAGGATGCGGCCGCGCTTTGAATAGCTTCTTCATCTGTACCGGTAAGCATTACTGAAAATGCAAGAGGGTATTCACTATAATCAAGCTCCCTGTCAAATACATTCATCCCGCTGACTGACAGCACTTTTAACTGTTTATTAATATTCTCAAAAGACATTATCGATATAGCATCTTCGATTATCCTGAGGCTATCCTGAACTGCATCCCCTGAGACTATTTGTATATTTTCATTTAAGGGTTCTCCCAGGATCTTTTTAAGTATTCCATAATCAATATCTTCAACTATCATCGAGGGAGGATCGCCAGTACTAAAAATTCCTTCAAATGCAGCTGCATCTCCCGACCACCAATTCAGGATATCTTCCCATAATGTCCCATCATTTATATTATAAAAAGAAACTACAGGAGCCATTATGTAATATATCTCAAGATCTTTATAAATATCCGAACCTGCAGGTATTGCTCCTGCGGGCAAGATCTCCAGTACTGCCTGAGCCTGCTCCTTAAAATCAACGATCTCTATTCCCGGATCATATTCTGCCAGATCAAATAATTCAGATGATATTTCTTCCGGTATTAAGTCCTCTATCCATATTTTTATAGGAATATCCTCTTCTGCTTCTTCTTCAGCATCTATTCCATCTTCCACAGCAATCTGCCCGCCGTCTTCATCTATTTCATCAGAACTCCCGGTCCGGGTGGCCGGGTCTTCTCCGGTCTCTACTGTGACTTCCCCTCCGGGATCAGTAATCTTGCAGGAAACAACCAGGGTAAAAAACATGATCACGATCAAAGATAAAGTAAAGACGATAATAAGCTTTTTATTAGTATTATTGGATATCATTTTATATTTGCAAATATTACAATTTATATTTGACCAAAATAATAAATCACAAAGATATAATATTGCCTTGATTGCTCCGGCTATTCTGCAATCACAATTGGAAATACCTTTGACTTAATAATATTCTATATTCTTATTATTAAAAATTAAAGCAGTAAATTCAAAAAAATATTTTTAAAAAGTGTTATAATTACTGCCAGCCGGATATCCGGACCAGAAATTATCATAAGGAAGGAATTAGATGTTATCAAGGAAAAATCCTGATATAAAGGGAAGTAAGACAATAACTGTCATAGCTGAGGGTGTTACTGTGGAAGGCAAGATAAACTCGCCCGGCTCTACAAGAATTGATGGTACTGTAACTGGAGAGCTCATTGCAAATAAGGAGATCGTCATCGGAAAAGAAGGAAGGGTAGATGCAACTGTAAAGACTAAAGATGCTATAGTAGCTGGATCCTTTAAGGGTGACATGATCGCTTCCGGTGAAGTCGAGATATCATCTACGGGAAAATTCATTGGAAATCTTACACAGAAAGACGCATTGCTTACAATATCTAAGGGTGGACTTTTTAAGGGCCAGAGCATAATTGGAACCGGAAGTGATTCATTTAAACAAGCTGAGGAGAAAAAAGAGACGAAACCTTAAAATATTCCAGACAGGTAAACAAACTATCTTATATATTTACACAGTAAAGTAGAATATTCCCTTTAGTTCAAAAAAAGTCTAAACTTCTTAAAACGGGTGATTGCATTATCCATATCTTCCTCACAATTTATTGTATTTGCAATTGCAGTTGCCGCGGCATCAGCTATTGTAGCGGTCCTGGACATTACTGTCACAAGATCACTTTTTCCAAGACTCAGGGAATGGCCGAAACTTCCGGATGAGGAACATATCCCGCAGGGGGTCTGTCCGGCCTCCACAAGCAGGGTGAGACTCTTCTTATATTTATATCTTTTCTGTCCACCATGGGAGATAACTATTTTTTTCCAAGACTACCATAGAAGAAAAAGACTAAAAAGATCACTGCCAAATAAATGACTGTCGTCACTATGAACATTATCCAGTTTACCGAACCAAATAGATACATGGTAA
>JAZFRP010000070.1:0-2144 GCA_036445715.1 Candidatus Humimicrobiaceae bacterium
CCAGAATATTTCAGGAAGGAAATTGTTCCAAGATTTAAAAAGATGATAAGCTTCATAAAGACAAAAACTGACGCAAAATGCTGCTATCACTCATGCGGAGACACTTATTGGTGTATGGGTGATATGATAGAAATGGGAGTGGATATAATTCATCCGATACAGGCCAATGCTCTGGGGAATGATACTGAAAAGCTTAAGGCAGAATTCGGGAAGAGGATCGTTTTCCATGGAGGAACCAATAATCAAGGTGTGTTTCATAAAAATATCCATATATTGACGATCGATACTTTAAAAAGAATAAAGGATCTTGCGCCTGGAGGGGGATATATCTTTTCTTCGGGACACAATATCCAGGCTAATATGGCCCCGGAAAATATTCTAAGATTGTTTGAATTGGGTAGGGAATATGGCAAATACCCGATCGATCTGGTTGGGATAGAAGACAGGATCGAGGAGGAGAAGAGATTACTAAAGAATTATAAGAAAGATGATTGATCATTAGAAAATATTAAAAAAAGTTTACTAAAACAGGGAGTTTTAAAATGAATAAAACCAAATATGACAATTTTTACCACCATAACAGGAATTACGGCTGTCGGTATAAGGACATTATTTACAGGGGGTTTAGAACGGTTATTCTGGAAAATGAAAAAATACTGGCTACCATAGTAGTAGATAGAGGAACGGATATAATAGAATTTTTATATAAGCCTCTGGATATAGATTTTTTATGGAAAGGTCCACAGGCCCTTGATAGCAGAAATAATAACCCGATGACAAAGGAACATTCCACCGGCGCTTTTCTTGATGTATATGAGGGAGGATGGCAGGAATTATTTCCAAGTATTAACCTCCCCTCGAACTATAAAGGTGCAGAACTGGGATATCATGGCGAGATCCTGTATGTTCCCTGGGATTACCAGGTTCTTGTCGATGATCCCGGTGAAGTCAAAATAAGGTTTTATGTCAGGCTCACGAGAACTCCTTTTTTTGTAGAAAAAATAGTAAGTTTGAAATCAATGTCAACTGCACTTGAATTCGAGGAAACTATTTTAAACGAGGGAGATGAGGAGATCAAATTTACCTGGGGACACCACCCTGTATTCGGTAAGCCGTTTTTGGATGAGAACTGCGTAATAGATGTTCCAGGGGACTCTTCAGGTCATACTTATGAAGTTGATTATTCCGGTAATAGCATAATAGAACCGGATAGGGAGTTTGACTGGCCCATGGCTAAAGGAAAAAAAGGAAAAGATATTGATCTATCCCAAATCTTACCCCAGGATGCAAAGACAGCTTTTAATGTATATATTAGTAATATAAAAGAGGGATGGTATGGGATAACTAATCTGGAAAAAAACCTGGGTTTTGGGATGAAATGGGATGAGAAAATATTTAAATATTTAATGTTCTGGGTAGTTTACAGGGGTTTTTACAGTTTTCCTTTTTACGGCAGGACATATAGTATTGGCATAGAACCGTGGTCGTCTGTTCCCGGAGAGATCGAAGAGGCAATAAAGCTTGAACAGGAGCTTACGCTCCAACCGGGAGAAACACTTTCCAGCAAATATAAAGCTATTGCTTATGAGAGTAAGTCCAGAATAGAAGGATTTGATGAGAACAATAAACCGATTTATCCTAAATAAGTTTTTTGTTTAAAATAATCTTTTAAATTTAATACTATTTTGTGTTAATATATAAACCTGTGAATTCTTGGGTTTTTAGAATTTAACTATAGGATAAAAATTATTTTTTAGGAGGATACCTGAAGTGATCAAGAATAAAAGAAAATTATTAATGTCAATACCGATTATATTTGCTATTTTTACTGTCATCATATTATTTCCTTCATTAGCTTTTGCCCAGGATGAAGCCACTACAGAAGAAGAAGTCATTGAACCTGAACCGGAAACATTGACTTTTGATATGAACTATAGTGAAGTTAATGCATATGGAATAATCGGAGAGCGGTTCGAATTTAAGGTCGATGTTAGACTGGATGCTCCCGAGGAGCAATACTTCGAAATTGAAAAAGAGATCCCTCCTGGATGGTCCATAGTCATAAATCCTGGTTCCTTGAGAGTAGATGTGCCTACGCTAAAGCTAAAACCCGGGAAAAAAGAATCATTGACCATAATATGCAG
>JAZFRP010000071.1:0-15039 GCA_036445715.1 Candidatus Humimicrobiaceae bacterium
AACTTAAAAAAAATGTTTATAATGCCCGCAGACAGCGGATCAAAATTTATAACTTTTAATATTATATGCAAAAGATGTAAGGAAGAGATTATAGTCAAAGCATCTAAGACCAGTGATATCTCAAGACTATATGAGGGAGACGAGGCACCAGGCGGTGCGGAGTATCTCCTGAGGAAAGAAATCCTGGGAAATAAGTGTAATAATCTGGTATATATAACAGTTTATTTTGGTTCCGGGTATAATGTTATCTCCAGGGAGATAAGCGGGGGGAAATTTGCCGATTAATTTATGGATTATACTTAGATAATTGCCTTTTTTATGTTACAATCAAACTGGATTTTGTAAAAGCAAAAGTTTGATTTAACCAGACCTGATATGGAATTTTCAAAAGATTTAAGTGTTGTGATACTGGCTGCCGGCAGGGGTAAAAGAATGAGATCTGATATGCCAAAGGTGCTTCACAAAGTCTGCGGCCTCCCAATGATCTACTATATCCTAAAACAAATACTTGAGCTTGAACCTAAAAATATATTTGTTGTTTTGGGGCATAAAAAGCAAATCATAAAAAACTACCTTGACAGCGAATTTCCATCTGTTTGTACTATAGACCAGGATAAGCAGCTCGGGACGGGACATGCAGTAAAGATGGTGCGTGATGGAGCCGGGGATTTTGGACGCAGTATGCTTGTACTTAGCGGCGATAGTCCACTGATAAAAAAAGAGACCCTTGAGTCCCTGATCAGTCTAAAAGACATGAAAAATGCTGCAGCAGCGGTCCTTACTTCTGAGACTGATGACCCCGGAGGTTATGGAAGGATCGTCAAGAATAAAAAAGGCGAGTTCTCCCGGATAGTAGAGGAGGCAGATGCAAGCCCTTCTGAGAAAAAAATAAATGAAGTCAACTCTTCAATATACTGCTTTGATACAAAACTCCTTTTTGAAAATATTGACAGCATTAGTGCTGATAATTCCCAGGGTGAATATTACCTTACAGACATAATAGGAACATTGATCAAAAAAGGTAATAAGGTCGACACCTTTACTGCGGCTGACCACAATGAAGTAAAGGGGATAAATGACAGGTCACAGCTTTCTGAAACTGAAAAGATAATAAGAAAAAGAATAAATAAAAGACTAATGGAAAGCGGTGTCACAATAGTGGACCCCGATAGCACATATATCGAGGATACCGTGCAAATAGCAAATGACACAATAGTAGAACCTTTATGTTTTCTTAAGGGTAATACAGTTATAGGGAAAAACTGTACAATCGGACCATTTTCCAGGTTAACAGATACAGTAGTCGGCCATGGAAGTGTGGTCGACAGTTCAGTAATAATAGGGGCCGAAATAGGCACTGAGAATAATATTGGACCCTATAGCTATATAAGACCCCATACAAAGACCGGGCAGAGGGTGAAGATAGGAGCATTTTGTGAGATCAAAAAATCAATAGTGGATGATGGCAGCAAGGTACCTCATTTGTCCTATATTGGCGACACAGAGATCGGAAAAGGTGTAAATATAGGCGCTTCTTCAGTCATGGTCAATTATGATGGTTTTTCAAAGAGCAGGACAATAATCGAGGATGATGCTTTTATCGGTTCCGATACCATGCTTATTGCCCCTGTCAGGATAGGCAGGGGAGCCATAGTCGCTGCCGGATCAGTTATAACCAGGGATGTCGGTGAAAATGTAATGGCAATTGAGAGATCAAAACAGAAGAATATTAAAAATGGCGCTATTAAGTATAAAAACAGAAAGAACAAAGGTCAGGAGAAATAAGAGATGAAACATAATCTGGGTGTAAAGGAAGAGACAAAAAATAAAAGGATGATGCTTTTTTCTGGTTCATCTGCCCCGGAACTTTCTGAGAAGATAGCTAATGATCTTGATATAAAACTGGGCAAGGTCTCAAGGACACATTTTAAGAATGGGGAGATCTATGTAAGATTTGATGATAGCGTAAGGGGAGCTGATGTATTTATCATACAGACATGCAGTGAACCGGTAAATGAGCACATAATGGAATTGCTTGTTATGATCGATGCATTAAAGAGAGCCTCGGCAGCTGTTATAAATGCAGTTATCCCGCATTATGGATATGCCAGGCAGGACAAGAAATCAGAAGGCAGGGAACCCATAACGGCAAAGCTCCTGGCAGATATTCTTTCGGTTGCAGGAATGGACAGGGCGATCCTTGTCGACCTGCACACAGCTTCTATCCAGGGATTTTTTGATGTCCCCATCGATCATGTGACAGCCATACCTATAATCTCAAAATATTTTAAGGATAAAGATATAAAAGATGGGGTAGTAGTAAGTCCGGATGTAGGTGGAGTAAAAAGGGCATCCATATTTGCAAAAAGACTTCATTTTCCCCTTGCTATACTTGATAAGAGAAGACCTGCTCCAAATATAGCAGAGATAGAGAATATTGTTGGAGATGTCGCCGGTAAGGAAGCTATAATTTTTGATGATATGATAGATACGGGCGGGACACTCATAAAGGCAGTAGATATGCTTAAAAGACATAAAGCAAAAAAAGTATATATTGGTGCGACCCATCCGATTTTCTCCGGGGATTCACTAAAAAGGATGCAGTCCTCGGGCGCTGATGAAATAATTGTTGTTGATACTTTGCCGATCAAGAAGGAATATGATCCAAATATAGTCAAAGTACTTTCCATAGCTCCCCTGCTTGCAAAAACTATAAAAAAAGTTTATTATTGCAAGTCGGTAAGTGAGTTATTTAAAGGTGAGAATTTAGTATAAATTTTATTTTCAAGGTAGGTGCAGACATAAATGAAGAATATCGATTTACAAGTTGAAGTAAGAGAAAAAAATGAATTAAGGAAAAAGGTATCCAGAAGACTCGCTCTACTGGATTATATACCTGCGGTCATGTATGGTCTTGAGAAAGACCCAATAAGTGTCAAAGTAAAAAGGAAAGAGATCTCAAAACTGCTTAAGGGCCACAATATTTCAAGTGTTATCTTTGATATACACCTTGAAAAAGGAGCCAAAGACAAGGAAGCAGTTATCATAAAAGAATACCAGAGGGATCCTATATCAAGGGAACTGAGACATCTTGATTTCTTCAGGATCCAGATGAAAAAAGAGATTGAGACTACGGTACCTGTAAAAATACTTAATGAAGAAATAGCTATAGGTATCAAGGAAGATGGTGGAGTCCTCCAGCATGGTCTCAGGGAGCTTCATATTATATGCCTGCCTGCAGATATTCCTGAAAATATTGAATATGATATAAAAGACCTTGGGATGAATGAGATCATCAGGGTGGAAAATATTGAGATCGAGGAAAAAATAAGAATACTTAATGATCCATCCGAGGTACTGGTATCCATTATTCCGCCTACTGAACTAAAAGAAGAAGATCTTGCACCTGAAGTTGAAGGCGAAGAAGGCGAAGAAGGCGCAGAAGGTGAAGAAGGAGCAGAAGGTGAAGAAGGAGCAGAAGGAGCAGAAGGAGCAGAAGGAGCGGAAGAACCTGAACTCATCGGTAGGAAAAAACCTAAAGATGAAGAAGAATCTGCTGGAAAACATAAAAAGCATAAGAAAGAATAGGCAATATGATTTTGATTGTCGGTCTCGGCAATCCAGGAGAAGAATATACAGGTACGCGGCATAATATAGGATTCGGGATTATTGATGAGCTGGCTTCCGGGACTTGTACTGGGAATAAATATACTAAGTTTAATTCTACCGTATATGATGGTGAAATTTCCGGATCCAGGCTTCTTTTACTTAAACCCCAGACTTTTATGAATAATAGCGGTTCGGCCCTGGCGGGTGCACTTCGATCCTATGGTGAAGAAATAAAAAGGATTTTGGTGATCCATGATGATATTGATATTGAATTTGGCCAGATCAAACTGAAAAAAGGCGGAAGCACCGCCGGCCACCGGGGACTTGAATCCATCTATACCAAGGCACAAACACTTGACTTCGACCGCTTGCGTTTCGGAGTCGGTAGACCGCCCGGCAGGATGGAAGCTTCTGATTACGTCCTCAGGAGATTTAGCAAAAGCGAACTAAAAGAAGTAGAATTGCTGGTAAGGCTATCGGTTGATGCAATAAAGGACTATATCACGGATGGCATTGATTTTGCTTCAAATAAATATAATTAGAATAAAAAATACTTATCGACCACTCCGGATATCAATACTACAGAATTTTTTATAGTTTTTTTATATAATCTATTTATTGTAAATTCCATATAGTAATTTCATGATACTTGATTTATTTTCATCAAGAAAACAGTGGAAAAGTTTTTTAGAGCAATATTCTGACAATAATATTAAATCTGCTATTGCTGATGAAAGCATATGGCCATTTCTCATAAGTGCTTTTAAAGGTATAATCTGCACTCCACTCATAATAGTTACTTCTACCAGGGAAAGAGCTGTTCAGCTTCAAAAAGAGATCAGGTGCATTTCTCCAAAAACAAAAATATCTATCTTTGGTGGTATCGGTAGCAGCATTTTTTACAGGAATAGAAAAGTGGATCAGGGGAGCCTGGCAGAAAAGCTGGATTCTATAAAAAATCTTATTGAATACAGTAAAAATACTGAAAAAGAAAAAGCCGGTAATCCGCCATTGTTTATTATTACAAGCAGCTCACTCATAAATATGATCCCGGAAGGCAGAATAGACCAACTTGATCTTTTAATGATCAAGAAAGGCAGGGAATATATCAGGGATGAGTTAATAGAATGGCTCACTTTAAAAGGATATGAAAGAGTACATCAGGTATATGATAAGGGAGAATTCAGCATAAGGGGCGACATTCTTACCATATTTGACATAACAAGACGCTATCCTGTCCGTATTGATTTTTTTATGGATGAAGTAGAGAAAATAAAACAATATGATCCTGTAGAGCATAAGGACAAGAAGGATTTCTTGGGGATATCAATATTTCCCAATGTGAATCTCTGGAAATTTGAAAATGATCCCGCCAGTTCCGGGGAAAATGCATGCTTAAGTTTTTTTGATATTATAAAAAAATTCATACCAATGCCGGCCGTAATATTCTGTGATCCACTGGAAGTGTATTTAAAGCTAAAAAGTGATATTGATATGATGCATAGAATATTTGAAAGAGACAGTTCAGACCTCGTGATACAGGATAGAAAAAAACTATCCGGCTATATTGTCCCCCATGACTTTTTAGAAAAAGAAGAATTTGATCCAAGATTGGATCTTTTATCTATCAGGGAAAGCAAGACTTCAGCTGATAGATTTTATTTCAGTAATATATCAAGACAAAAGAAGAGTCTGGGAAATGCAGCTGTCTTTACGGATAATATAAAGTCAGACATAAAAGCCGGTAAAAAAATTCTAATATTACTAAACAGTAAAAAGAGAAAGAAGAAGATAAAGGACCTGTTCCTGGAAAACTCCATATCATTTGAACCTGCAAAAGGAACGGGGATCACAGAAACTGCACTAAAAAAAGGGATCGTCTATTTCTCGGACAATGAACTCTACAGGGGGTTTAATTCAAAAAAAATATCTGTTTATGGAGAGCTTGATATCTATCAGCAGATGGAATCAGGGATCCGCGAAGGGACTGCAGCCGGAGAGGGCGATTCACAATTCTTTAAACCGGGCGATCATATTGTCCATAAAAACCATGGGATAGGTATATATATTGATACAATATCCAGACAGATCTCCGGTATAAAAAGGGAGTATTTCCTAATAGAATACGGGAAGGGAGATAAATTATATATTCCTACCTGGCAGGCTGACAGGATCAGTAAATATATTGGATCAAAGAACCCGTCGATTACTTCCCTGGATTCAAAACAATGGGATAATCTGAAAAAAAAGGCCAGAAGATCAATTCAAAAACTTGCTGTCGATCTTGTCAGGCTTTATGCAGAAAGGCAGTCCCGTACAGGTTATTCTTTTCCCAAAGATAGTGCATGGCAGTCTGAGATCGAACAATTGTTTCCTTTCATAGAGACTCCGGACCAGGTAAAGGCAATAGAATATGTAAAAAAAGCCATGGAAAGATCAAGGCCAATGGATGTACTGGTGGTCGGCGATGTTGGATTTGGTAAAACGGAAGTCGCGATCAGGGCCGCTTTTAAGGCTCTTGAAGAAGGTAAGCAGGTACTCATGCTAGTACCAACCACCATACTTGCGGACCAGCATTATAATACTTTTTCTACAAGGTACAGGGATTATCCTGTGGTGGTGGAAGTAATATCAAGATTTATAAAAAAGAAGAAGCAGTCCCAGATCGTAGATGACTTCAATCTCGGCAGGGTAGATATGCTTATTGGCACTCACAGGGTCCTGCAAAAGGATATTAAACCACATGATCTGGGACTAATAATCGTAGACGAAGAACAGCGTTTCGGGGTGAACAGCAAGGAAAAAATAAAACTCATTAAAAAAGAAGTAGATGTCCTTACACTCACTGCCACTCCCATACCGAGGACTCTTTATATGTCTATGGCTGGTGTAAGGGATATGGCATTAATTGAGACTTATCCGGAAGGAAGGAATCCCATAGAGACTTTTGTAGGTGAAATGGACCCTCCTATTACCCGGAATGCCATCGAAAGGGAGATAGCGAGGGGCGGCCAGGTATATTATGTCTATAATAGGATCTCTGGTATTGAACAAAGGATGCACCAGCTGGTCCGTCTTGTCCCTGAGTCCAGGATAATTCTGGCTCATGGCAGGATGGATGGACTTAAGGTTGAAAAAATAATGAATGATTTTATTAATAAGAAATATGATGTCCTGCTCACTACATCGATAATAGAGTCGGGTATGGATATAGAGAATGTCAATACTCTTATAGTAGAAAATTCCCATATGTTTGGTCTTTCTCAACTTTATCAATTGAGGGGAAGGGTAGGAAGGTCATCGGAACAGGCTTATGCATATTTCTTTTATCCGAACCAGAGAGGCTTAGGCACTACAGCTTTTCAAAGACTTAAGACTTTATCGGAATATACAGATCTCGGTTCGGGTTATAATGTAGCGATGAAAGATCTTGAGATAAGAGGAGCAGGAGAAATACTTGGACCCAGACAGCATGGGCACATAAACAGTATTGGTTTTGATATGTATTGCCAGATAATAAAGGAAGAGACCGGGAGACTGAAAGGTATTGCCGTCCCCGAAGACCTTAATATACAGATAGATCTTCCGCTAAGTGCATATATTCCCCGGTACTATATCAAGAGCCAGAAGGCAAGAGTAAATATTTACAGGGATCTTGGGACGGCCCGGAGTTTTGAAAAAATTGAGGATATAAAGAAAAACCTGGAGGAAAAATATGGGACAATTCCAAAAATAGTGTTGGATCTGCTTGGTATATCGAAGATTAAATTCCTGCTGGGAAGTGCCGGAATAGAGAGACTTAAATATTCAAAAGGCAGGGGAATAGTATTAAAAAGCATAGTTCTTGATGATGAAAAATTTAAAAAGATCAAAAACAGCAATGCTAATATCCTCTATCAGCCTCAATTCGAGCAAATAACTATAAAAAATATGGATAAAAAGATAGATTTGGATTTAGTAATAGGGTATCTAGGTGATATAATAGGTGCCATGTGATTTTTGATATTTATAAATAATATAAAAAAAGGAAGGTTGTCTTGAGAAAGAAATTAGTAAGATCGGCGATTATTATCTGTCTGATTGCCATACTCGCCATTTCAACATTTTTTATTTCCGGTTGCAGTGCGGCTGTAGCAACAGTAAATGGCATAGGCATAGAACAGGATGAAGTAGACGCATATATTAGGTTTATTTTAGTGCAGGATCCCGAGGGAACTGCGAACTTGAGCGAAGAAGAAATGGCAGACCTCGAGGTAAATATAATTGATTCTCTGCTGGTGGTTAAACTTCTTGAGGAGTACGCCGGGGAAAACAATTTTAGTGTAACTCAAGGAGAAATCGACATGCAGATGGATGAAATAATAGCAACTTACCCCAGTGAGAGTGATTTCGAAAGTGATCTTAAATCTAAGGGTATAGAACCGGGGTTTTTAGAAAATGAAATTAAAAGCCAGACACTCAGGACGAAAATATATACTGATATTACTGCAAGCATAATAACTACTGATGAATTAGCAAAAGAGTATTACGAGGAAAACAGGGAGACTATTTTTGTGATCCCTGCAAGAGTGAGAGTGAGTCATATACTTTCAATGTTTCCATGGGTAGAAGATACCAGTCTTGAGGAAAATGATCAGGCAAAAGAAAATACTAAAGAGAAAATAGAATTTGTAGAAGAACAGCTTGAAAATGGGGCTGAATTCGGGGATATTGCCAGGGAGTATTCAGATGACACAGGTACAAGTGGAGATGGAGGAGACCTGGGATTTATTACTAAAGGACAGATGGTAGAAGAATTTGAAAAAGCAGCATTTTCACTGGATGTAGGCGAAGTCAGCGGTATTATCGAGACTCAATTCGGCTATCATATATTAAAGGTATTTGACCGTGAAGAGGGACGCACACAGGAATATGATGAAGTGAAAGATGATCTTTTGGTTTATTTATCAGAATTAAAGAAAGCAGAAAAATGGGAAGAATTTATCATGGAGCTTATAGATAATGCTGAGATAGTGTATCTTTCTGAAGTAGAGGGTACATTAAACAGCCCTATAGGAAGCACTGATGACCAAACTCAGGATGAAACAGACTCTTCTAGTGAAGAGGGATCTTCAAGTGAAGAAGATGAACTGCTTGATGATGAAAGCATAGAGGATTTTCTCGAGGATAATAATGAATAGGAGTCTGTCCGATGAAATTTGATCTAAATTCACCGGACCCGGACAAGCTGGACGAGATTAAATCAGCAGATATACTATTTACAATTCTTTTGGATATAATGAGGACCCTTCGCTCACCGGAAGGTTGTACCTGGGATAGGGAGCAGGACCATGAAACTCTTAAGAAAAGCCTTATAGAGGAGACTTATGAGACTATTGAGGCCATAGAGAAAGGTGACCCTGAGGGCATCAGGGAAGAACTCGGGGACCTGATGCTGCAAACAGTATTTCACAGCCAGATAGCAGATGAAAATGGACATTTTAATATGAGTGATGTCCTTAGAGGTATCATCAAAAAGCTTATCAGAAGACATCCTCATGTATTTGGCGATAGTGATGTAAGCGGAAGTGATGAAATACTATCAAATTGGGAAGATATAAAGAAAAAAGAAAGAAAGGATAATAATAAGGACAGGGAGTCCATATTCAGCGGTATCCCCCATACGCTCCCGGCTCTTCATTTAGCGTATGAGATCCAAAACAGGGCATCAAGACTTGGTTTTGACTGGGACTTTCCAGAGGATGTATATAAAAAGATACTTGAAGAGCTTGAAGAATTAAAACTGGAAATAGATAAAGGTAAAAACCAATCCATACATGATGAGATGGGGGACCTGCTTTTTTCAATCATAAACTATTCAAGGCATCTTGGAATCGATATTGAAAAGAGTCTAAAAGATACAAGCAGGAAATTTATAAACAGATTTAAATCGATGGAAGAGTCTGCCGGAGCAAAGGGACTGGATTTTAAAAAGCTATCACTGGAAGAAAAGGAGAAGCTTTGGGAAAAATCAAAAAAACAAATTCCTTAAAACGGACCAAGATAATCTGTACTATAGGTCCTGCAAGCAGTAGTGATGATATACTTGAAAAAATGATATCTTCAGGTATGGATATTGCACGGATAAACACCTCTCATTCAGATTCTCCTGAGGTCAGCAGATTGGTCAAAAAGATCAGGAAGATCTCATCTGAAAATAATAGGAATACTGCAATAATCCTGGATCTCCAGGGTCCAAAAATAAGAATAGGCGAGCTTAAAGAAAATATTGAGCTTAAAAGTAATCAGAATATAGTTTTTACAACTTCAAAGAAAGCAGGACTATCAAAGAAGCATGATGGTCCCATTATCGAGGTTAGCTATTCCAGGTTTATAGATGATATCAAAGAAGGCGGGATCATCTTTATAGATGACGGGCTCATTGAATGCAGGGTCAAAAAGATAGACAGGAAAGCCAGAACAGCTATATGCCGTGTTATAACGGGAGGGATGCTTTCCTCAAATAAAGGGATAAATCTACCGGATGTATCGGTAAGTGTTGATTCAGTTACAAAAAAGGATATTGAATTCCTCAAACTCGGCATTAAGCTCAAAGTTGATTTCATCGCCCAGTCTTTTGTCAGGAACAAAGAAGATATAGTAAGAGTAAAAAATGAAATAAAAAAATCTGGAAGTACCATAAAAGTTATTGCAAAGATCGAGAAATATGAAGCAGTCAATGCCTTTGACAGCATACTGGAAGTATCAGATGCAATAATGGTCGCAAGAGGTGACCTGGGTATAGAGATTGATGCTGAAGAGGTACCTTCAGTACAAAAAAATATCATAAAGAAAGCAAATCTTGAAGGAAAGCCGGTTATAACTGCAACGCAGATGCTTAATTCAATGATCGGGAGTCCAAGGCCTACGAGAGCAGAGGTAAGTGATGTGGCTAATGCCATAATAGATGGGTCAGATGCAGTTATGCTTTCCGGTGAGACTGCAGTCGGGAAATATCCTGTTAAAGCTCTTGAGATGATCGTCCGCATTGCAAAAGAAACAGAAAAGACACTGGACTATGATGCGATCCTGAGAAATAATGCGATCCTGAGAAAAAAGCTTGGAATTCCACATAATACGATTACCGAGGCGATCAGCTTTGCTGCTAGCGAGATAGCAAATATTCTAAAGGTGGATGCGATAATCACATCTACTGAATCAGGCTTTACGGCAAGGCAGGTCTCCAAGAGTAGGCCCAGGAGCATGATAATAGGTACCAGTCCAAACCAGTGGGTAGTAAGGCAGTTGATGCTTAGCTGGGGAGTCATGCCTGTCCTAACGAGATCCTCAAAGAACATAGACAGTATGATCAAGGAGGATATAAGGGCAGCAAAGGAGAAAAACTATATCAGGAATAAGGATACGGTAGTTGTCACTGCCGGGGTCCTTGTCAATGAACCCGGGAGTACAAACCTTATAAATGTAAGGGAGATCGAATAAGAGTCCTATTTTTCAGTAAACCTTAATTTTTTTAGCTGCTTGTTTGCACCGATAAGGAACAGTATATCTTCTTTGGCAAAACGGTAACTTATATCAGGCGGGGCTATTATCTCATTTTTACTATTTTTTATACTTATTATAGTTACTCCGTATTTATGTCTCAGATTAAGTTCGATCAGGTTTTTACCCACCAGAAAGTCAGGTGTTGGTATTTCCACGATACTTACATCAGGGCTGACTTGCAGAAAATCCATTATATTTGAGCTTATAAGGCTCCTTGCGACTCTTTCACCCATATCTTTTTCAGGGTAGGCTATAGTATCTGCCCCAACCTTTGAAAGGACCCTTCCCTGAGTTTTGGTACCGGCTTTTGCAATTATCTTTTTTGCTCCTTTTTCCCTGAGTATCAATGTAACGAGTATGGAATTCTGGATATATTTTTCCCCTATACAAACTATTGCTGCTTCATAATCAGACACACCCATGGATTCAAGAAGATCTGCATCTGTGGCATCACACTTTATTACATCAGCGATTTCTTCAGAAACACGCTGTATTCGGTCTTCAGAGCTGTCTACGCCTACAACACTATGACCTTCTTCGGTAAGTGTCCTGGCAACGCTGGTCCCGAACCTTCCGAGCCCTATTACTAAAAACTGTTTTTTCATAATAAACCGATCCTATTAAAATTAAATTATTATCCGATTGTAATTGTATCCTCAGGATAGGATATTTTACTGACTGCGCCCCTAAATGCAATAGCAACAGACAGGGTGCTGATACCGATTCTACCAATAAACATACTCAGTATCAATATTATCTTACTTGGCAGGGTAAGTGACCCGGTGATCCCTGTGGTCAGTCCTACTGTACCAAATGCAGATATAGATTCAAAAAAAGCGTCCTTAAGGGAACAATTCTCAAATATAAGAAGTCCTATTGTGGAAAGTATTATTAATACTATAGCTGTTAATGTAAGAGTCAGTGCTCTATAGATGGCGCTATCAGGGAGTCTTCTTTTTAAAAGGTTGACACTGTTCCTGCCCCTGATAGAACTGACTCCTGCAGCAGTCACTGTAACAAAAGTAGTGGTCTTTATGCCGCCTCCCGTACCTCCGGGCGAAGCACCTATAAACATCAACATGGAAAGGAAAAAGAGGGTAGAAGGATTTAAGGCTGAAATACTAGTAGTGTTAAATCCAGCTGTCCTGGCAGTCACAGATTGGAAAAAGCTTGTAAATATTTGAACATAAAGAGGTTTATCTCCTAGCGTCTGGGGATTATTAAACTCCATTAGAAAAAATATTATAGCTCCAGCAGCTATAAGAAAGGCTGAAGTATATAGTACAATTTTAGCATGTAATGAGAAACGCTTTATTCTCCTGTAAGTGATTATTTCAGAGATGACCGGAAAGCCTATTCCTCCAAGGAATATCAGGATCATGAAAAGAAGATTTAAGGATATATCATGACCGAAAGCTTCCAGGCTATTAGAATAAAGTGCAAAACCCGCATTATTGAATGCACTGATAGTATGAAAAAGGCTTGCACTCATGGACCCAAGAATAGTGTATGAATATTGAAAATAGAATATTGATGCCATTACCAGAAATCCGATAAATTCAATTGTAAATGTTATGCCTGCAATGAGCATAAAGAATTTCCCTGCACTAAAAGAATGCTTTGAACCAAAACTTGAATGAAGGTAGAATTTATCCCGTATATGTATCTTTCTTCCAAGCATAAGGCCAAAGATCGACCCTATCGTCATTATACCAAGGCCACCGATCTGGATAAAAAGAAGTATTATTATCTTTCCGAGGTCCGTAAAATAACTGGCAGTATCCTGGACTATCAAACCAGTGACACAAATAGCAGAGGTAGATGTAAAAAGTGCATCAATATAGGATATATCCCCGGTTACAGTCATCTGTGGAAGAGATAATATTATTGAGCCTGCAAGTATTACTCCTGCAAATCCAATGAGCACTTGTTTTGCAATAGATTTTTGTGTTTTAGAAGAAAATAATTGAATGTCTTTCATGACATATAATTATATTAGTTTTTATTTAGCTTTCTATATTAAACTGTATTGATAATTTTTATATACAAGTTGATATTTTAATAAAATTAACACTCAAATACAATGACAATATTTTAAATAGCTTGTCCGGGTCCAGGTTTTATGACAAGTTTCTAATTATATTCCTTAAAATTGGCGGTATTGGCATAATCTTGTGGTATTGGTATACTTATATAAAATTTTGGATAAATAAAATACAGCAATAATATAAAAAAGGTTTAATTAGTTTCTAAGAATTTTAGAACTATTAATACTAAAATCGTAGCAAGATCCTTATTATGGAAAATAAATTTAAAGTAATAGGCGGATTATCCAGAAAAGCAAAATTCAATATTGCTATTGCCGTCACTCTGCTATTTATAATAATCACTGTATTTGCCTCTATTGATCAGGTCAAACATTTAATCGAAAAAAGAGAGGGAATAACTGAACTCGAAGAGAAATTATCCTATTATAGAAGTGAAAATATCGAATTATTGGCATTAGAAAAGAGCCTTTACAATGAGGAAGGTATAGAACTTGAGGCCAGAAAACAGTTTAATATGACCAAAGACGATGAAAAAAATATATCAGTAATATTAAAAGATGATCAAACCGGTACCCAGCAGGAAGATATAGATGATGATAGATCTTATGGAAATAATGATCTCTGGGGGAATATTAAGATTTTCTATAATAAGGAGATCAAGGATTGACCGGTAATACTATCCTTGCCCAAACATTCTGATGAGACTCGCAGCAATTGATATTGGTACAAACTCTACCAGGCTCCTGATATCTGATTTTTCAGGTTCAGGTTCTGTAATACTTGAAAGAGTCATGCGGATCACCCGCATAGGACGGAAATTAAGTTCCACCGGAAAGATATCAAGATCCTCTGCTGATGATACTTTAGCAGCCCTTACAAAATACAAAGAATTGATGAACAAGCATGATATATCGAAATACAGGGCAGTCGGTACAAGTGCTGTCAGGGAGGCAGAAAACAGTCAGTGGTTTATTTCATATATTTATGAAAATTCAGGAATAATGATCGATACGATCACCGGAAGCGAAGAAGCGCACTTAAGTTTTAGCGGGGCATCAAGAGATTTAAGCCTATTTTCTGAAGGTCAATCAAAAAAAATACTTTTACTTGATATCGGGGGAGGAAGTACGGAATTTATCCTGGGTATTCCCGGATCAAGGACCGGACCGCATATCAATATGGCAAAGAGTTTAAATATTGGAAGTGTGGTCCTCACTGAAATGTTTATAAAGGGAACCATGCCTGAAAGAGATGAGCTCGATCGGCTTGAATCATATATAAGATCAAGCATCAGGGAAGTGATAATAAACATCCCGGAAAAAGAGGATATGAGTATTGTAGGTGTGGCGGGGACCATAACTACACTTGCAGCTATTGATCTGGAGTTGGAAGAATATGATTCAAAGAAAATACACGGACATGAGCTTTCTTTTGAGCAGATCAATAGAATGTATAAAACATTATGCAAAACTGATCTTATTGACCGCAAGCAGATCACTGGTCTTGCTCCTGGAAGAGCCGACATTATTATAAGCGGTACTGCAATATTGCTGGAAATATTAAAAATGCTTGATAAGAAAATAGTGATAGTGAGCGAGCAGGATATTTTGGATGGAATTATTTACAGCCTTGCTGAATTCTGATAATATAAGTCAGCAATTATTTTGGTTGCTTCCGGTATTGTTATGCAGGCATCCTGTCTGGCATTATAACAATACTTATTTTACGTAATGGTGAGCCCGAGTGGCGGAATTGGTAGACGCAACGGACTTAAAATCCGTTGAGGTTAATCCTCGTGCCAGTTCGATTCTGGCCTCGGGCACCATCTTAATACTTGTAT
>JAZFRP010000072.1:0-3468 GCA_036445715.1 Candidatus Humimicrobiaceae bacterium
GGTTTCTAATGGTCTCTGTGATCCCTTCGATCAGGCCCGGTCTCTCTTCCTGCGTGCTTTGGGTGTTACTGCTGATGCTACTAGAACTCAATAAATACTTTTTTATGGAATTAAAACTAAAACCCGCCCATAGTCCCGCAGTAAAGACAAATATTATTACTACAATAGATACAACTACCTGAATTATTATCTTTTTCATTTTATCACCAATAATTTTCTATATATGATTTAATATTATTCCAGATATTGAAGAGGATTCTGGGCTGCCCCGTTTATCCTGATCTCAAAATGAAGATGGGGACCGGTGGTCCAACCGGTGGAACCTACCAGGCCGATGACCTGTCCCCTGGCAACAAATTGTCCCACAGTGCAACGGATACTGGATAGATGTGCGTACCTTGAAGCAAAACCGCCGCCGTGGTAAAGCAGGATAGTATATCCATATCCTCCGGAATAACCTGCCTGTATTACCTGACCGCCGTCCCCGGCTTTTATAAGGGTTCCGTGAGATGCGGTAAGGTCAATACCTGAATGGAATCTATTTGTCCCGAATATAGGGTGGATCCTCCAACCAAAACCGGACCTGAAGCTGCCGGCAACCGGCCACATGAACTTACCTGAAGGAGCTGTCCCGTATTTATAGCTCTCGAGTATCCTGCTTACTTCTGCTTCCCGTATCTCAAGTTCCTTTTCCATTGCCAAAAGAGCATTTTTATTGGCCCTTGTCTGGTTAAGCAGGCTTTTCTTCTCACCATAAAGACCTTCGACTTCTGCAGTTTTTGATTCTGACTGCACAACAAGTTTTTCAATTTTTTCTCTATGTTCTTTCTGCTGCTCGCGCAGGTCAATTATGGATTTTTTTATCCCCAGTGTTGCATTTCTTTTATCCTTGATATCAGTGACATTATCAGTATCCTGCTGGGCAAAAAGATTCATCATTTTCATCCTGGAGATAAACTCGATGAAGTTTTCTGCCTTAAGCAATATCCCAAGGACATTATTATTACCATTCTTATAGATCTCAGCAATCCGGTTATTAAGGATAATGATCTTTTCAGAAAGTTCATCCTCTATCTTATTTAATTCTTCCTCTTTAAGTACCAGTTCAATGGTGGTCCTGTCTACAATACTTTTAGCATCAGCCAGCTGGGCATTGAATCCGTCAAGTTCAGAAAGTGCGCCAATAAGCTGTTCCTCTACTACTGCGACCTCGCCCATATAATGACGCTCGGTCTTTTTTATTTCATCTATTCTTTTCTGGGCTTCTTCCCTTTCTTCTTTAATCCTCTGGAGTTCTTCTTCCAGTGACTGCGCCTGGAGTTCTCCGGGATCTGAAGATATATTGAATACTGAAAATAAAACAAGAAGACTTGCAAACAGGGTTATGATTTTTATTATTGTTTTTCTCATTATTATAAGTATAAAATACTCTGAGAGCCCAGTTCTTGGAGAGGCTCCTAGATCTTTACATATCTTCTTAGTGCTATTCCGCTGCTGATCAATCCCAGCAATCCTCCCAGGACTATCAATCCGATATATACATATATTATAATATTTCCACTTCCAAGTATGGCAAGTTCCTTTATCCTCATGGTATCGACTATTACCCGTTCTCCCCTGATAAGGAGAAAATTTCCCAGCAGGTACAATAGAACTACTGATACTACACTCCCCATAAAACCTTCGAAAAAACCTTCGAAAAGGAATGGTATCCGGACAAACCAGTTGGACGCACCAACAAGTTTCATCACCTCGATCTCTTTTCTCCTAGCATATATTGAAAGTCTTATAGTATTAAAGATAAGGACAATGGTTGCAAGCAAAAGAACGATTATAATAATAAATGCTATAGTCCCTATTATTGCAGTGATGGAAAAAAGCCTCCTGACATAGGTCTGCCCATACACAACATCATCAATACCCTCAATATAGTTTCCATCCTTATCCAGGAAACGGAGGGCAACAAGTTCTACCTTTTCAGGATCATTTAAGGTTATTTCAAATGAAGCAGGCAGTGGATTACCCTGTATCTCCTTTAATATATCACTTCCTTCATTTTGTTCCTTGAATCTTTCGAGGGCCTGTTCCTTTGATATGTATTTTATTTCATTTGTTTCTTCCCAACTATTGATCTCTGACTCAATATATTCATTTAACTGTGGGGAAATATTATCTTGAAGATATACTGCAAGCTCTACCTGGCCCTTGACAGAATTAATTATACTCTGAATGTCAAAAACCAGTACTGAAAAAAAACCGACAATAAAAAGTGTTATTGCTACAGTAGTTATAGCAGTAAATCCCATCAGGAAATTTCTTTTAAAACTTGTAAAAGTCTCACTAAAAAAATATTTGGGTCTGACCATGATTAACCCCCGTAAACCCCTCTCTTTTGATCCCTTATTATTTCTCCTTCTTCCAGCTCGACCACCCGCCTCCTCATAGAATTTACTATACTTCTGTCATGCGTGGCCATAACGACTGTGGTCCCTATAAGGTTTATCCTGGAAAGTATTTTCATTATCCCTTCGGAAGTCGCAGGATCCAGGTTCCCTGTGGGTTCATCAGCCAAGAGTATGGGCGGACGGTTCACAAATGCCCTTGCTATAGAAATCCGTTGCTGCTCGCCTCCTGAAAGTTGATGAGGATAGGAATTGTTTTTAGTATGAAGACCTACAAGTTTTAATACCTGCGGTACCTGAACCTTGATCTCGTAACCCGGTCTGCCTATGACCTCAAGCGCAAATGCTACATTCTCAAAAGCGGTCTTATTAGGAAGAAGTTTAAAATCCTGGAATACACATCCAATATTGCGCCTTAACTGCGGTATCCTGCTGTTTTTTAAATTGCAGATATTCCTGCCTGCAATAAAGATATTTCCCTTTGTCTCATCTATTTCCTTTATAAGGAGTTTTATGAAGGTCGATTTCCCGGAACCGCTGGGGCCCACCATAAAAATAAATTCTCCCTTGTCGACATTGAGGTCAACATCCTTTAATGCAATAGTGTCATTATCGTATATCTTGCTGACATTTTTAAATTCGATCATTTTCATAAGGCTAAAGTATACCTTAATACTTTCTTTTAATCATGAAGAGTTTTTTATTATGTAGAGTTTACTCTCTGGCTAAATTTTTTTCAAGAAATCCCCTGATGAATGGGTCGATATTGCCATCAAGCACAGAGTTGACATCCCCGATTTCAACAAGAGTGCGGTGATCCTTTACCAGTTGATATGGCATCATTACATAACTTCTAATCTGATTGCCCCATCCTATCTCTTTTTTTTCTCCCTGGAGTTTTTCAATCTCTTCCCGGTTCTTTTTCTGCTCAAGTTCAAACAATTTTGAACCGAGTATCTGCATGGCTGTCTGCCGGTTAAGAAGCTGTGACCTCTCATCCTGGCACTGTACGATTATTCCTGATGGTATATGGGTTATCCTTACTGCAGAATCAGTGACGTTTACA
>JAZFRP010000073.1:0-2075 GCA_036445715.1 Candidatus Humimicrobiaceae bacterium
GTATTACCATTTAAGGACCTGTCAAAGGCATTGTATGAATCAAATATTATTATAACCTCTACAGCATCAAAACAGGAGATCCTATCTTTTGATACAGTAAAGCAGGTTATGCATGAACGAAAAGACCGTCCTTTATTGATCGTTGATATTGCAGTTCCCCATGATGTAGAAAGTAGTGTAAAATCAGTTAATAATGTATCCTTATATAATATTTATGACCTGCAGCAGATTGCTAAGAAAAATGTACATTCCCGGCAGAAAGAGATCCTCAAAGTTGAAAAGATCATTGCCGAGGAACTAAAGGAATATGAACAGTGGTATTCAAAACAATACATCGTGCCTACAATTAAGGATCTGAATTATTTTTTTGATAAGATCCGCCAGAAAGAAATAGAACGGTACGGTAAAAATTTTTGTGAAAAAGATTTGAAGGACCTTGACTTGTTTTCAAGAAGTTTAATTAAAAAAATATTACATCCTCCGATGAACAGGCTAAATGAATGTTCGATTGATAGCAATTACCGCGAAGCTTATGCGATCCGTAAGATCTTCGGACTGGACGAACATGAATAGAGAAATTATTATTGGTACAAGAGGCAGCAAGTTAGCCTTGAAACAGACCGATATTGTAAAAAAGTTATTATTGGAAAAGCACCCCAAGCTAGATATCAAACAGAAGATCATCAAAACAAAGGGAGATATAATACTTGATGTGGCTTTGAGTAAAGTAGGTGACAAAGGATTATTTGTCCGGGAATTAGAAACCGCACTTCTTAAAAAAGAAATCGATATTGCAGTTCACAGCTTTAAAGACTTACAGACTGAAAATCCAAAAGACCTTATAATAGCAGCTGTTCCTGAGCGTGAAAATCCATTTGACGTATTTATAAGCAAGAATGATTTGAAATTAAACGATCTGCCGGAAGGTGCAGTGATAGCAACAAGCAGCACCCGCAGAAGGGCCCAGCTTCTTTCATACAGGCCGGACCTGAAAATTACAGATATCCGGGGTAATATTGAGACACGGATAAAAAAATTTTTAGACAGTGAAATGCATGGATTAATATTAGCTGCAGCAGGGTTGATCCGGTTGGGGCTTCAAAAACATATCCGGGAAGTAATTGACCATAATATCATGCTTCCGGCACCTGCCCAGGGCGCTATCGCAATACAGATCCGGCGGGACAGTGATATTAAAAGCCTTGTCCAGGAAATCAATCACCTGGATTCATTTCATGCAGTCATGATGGAACGGGCATTTTTACAAACTTTTGATGGAGGGTGCCAATCACCTATCTCTGCTTATTGCGAAAGAATATCCGGCCAGATATTTCTAAAAGGAAAGATATCAAATCTGGATGGCAGCAAAGTCCTGACTGCTACAATTCCAGTGAAAGCTACTGATGACTGGAATATCGGCACAGTATTGGCTCAAAAGATCATGCATATGGGAGCTGAAAAGATACTGGAGGAAAATCATGAAAGTGAATAATAATGATTTTGGATATGTTTATCTCGTGGGAGCAGGGCCCGGAGACAGGGGCTTGATCACAGTCAAAGGTTTAAATGTTTTAAAGAATGCGGATATTGTGATTTATGATCATCTGGCAAATACTGACCTTTTAAAAGAAGTACGCGCTGATGCAGAAAAAATCTATGTCGGTAAAAAAGTGGGAACTCATACCCTGGATCAAAAACTGATAAATGAGTTAATAATTGAAAAAGCAAAAGCAAAAAAAATTGTAGTAAGGCTAAAAGGGGGTGACCCTTTTGTTTTTGGCAGGGGAGGAGAAGAAGCGCTAGCTTTAAATAATAGCAATATCCCGTTTGAGATAGTTCCCGGTATTACATCCGGTATTGCCGCTCCTGCATATGCAGGTATTCCAGTTACTCACCGCAGTATGGCAACATCAGTGTCATTTATAACAGGTCATGAAGACCCCACTAAGAAACATTCACAACTCAACTGGAAAGCTATTGCATCAATGCACGGCACTCTTGTTTTTTATATGGGTGTCCGCAATCTTGAAAGCATTGTCTTAAAATTAATGGAGTATGGCAAGTCAGAGAAAACA
>JAZFRP010000074.1:0-4006 GCA_036445715.1 Candidatus Humimicrobiaceae bacterium
GAAGGGATGTGTTGATACTCCTTGACAGTATAACCAGGCTGGCCAGGGCATATAATCTGTCGATACCCGCAAGCGGAAGGGTCCTTTCAGGCGGAGTTGACTCTTCGGCTCTATTCCCACCAAAGAGGTTCTTTGGAGCAGCAAGGAATATTGAACACGGGGGAAGCCTTACAATTCTTGCAACTGCACTTATAGATACCGGCTCCAGGATGGATGATGTTATCTTTGAGGAGTTCAAGGGTACCGGTAATATGGAGCTCAACCTTGACAGGACACTTGCAGACAAAAGGATATTCCCGGCTATAGATATCACTAGATCCGGCACCAGGAAAGAAGAGCTCCTGATGAAGGATGACGAAGCAAGAATAATCTGGAGACTCAGAAGACTTATTTATCAAAAAGAACCCGATGTTGCCATTGAGCAGCTTATTGATTATATAAAGAATACCAAATCCAATGCTGACTTCCTTAAGGCGATAGAGGCTACTTTTAATAAGCAGAGGAAATCATAATTGGCTTTAAGCTGACTCCAAGTATTCATATTTAGAAAATATACGCTATATTGCTAAAGTATGTTTACGGAGACCTGTATTTGTGTTAATATTTTACACTTGAAATAATCGGTTGGAATAAATATATATTAGTGAGGAAAATATAATGAAAAAGAAAATACATCCTGATTACATTGAAAGTACTGTGACCTGTTCCTGTGGCAATACCTTTCAGACCAGGTCGACCCAAAAAGAGTTAAGGGTTGAGATATGCTCCGCATGTCACCCTTTTTATACCGGAAAGCAGAAACTTATCGATTCCGGCGGAAGGGTTGAGAGGTTCAAGAAACGTATGGTTAAGTCCAAGAAATAATCAGGGATCATTTTAATGCCTAAAACAAAAAATAAATTTCAGGTAGGGGGCCAGGCCGTCATAGAGGGTGTTATGATGAGGAGCAAGCACTACTGGTCATTGGCAGTACGAAGACCTGATAAGACTATTTCAACTAAAATCTTTAAGAACTCTTCACTTACAGTAAATAATAAATTCCTGGGTTTTATTTTTGTCCGGGGGGTAGTAAACCTGATAGAGAGCATGGCTCTCGGTTTCAAGGCCCTCAGTTATTCAGTAAATGAGTCAACTGAGGAGGATATCCAATTTTCTAAAAAAGAGATGACTATAGCTATTATCATAGCAATTGCTTTTGCAGTAGGAGTATTTTTTGTGGCCCCTACCCTGATAGGAAGAAGTTTCTCTAATTATTTTCCAAATACCATATTATATAATCTCATGGAAGGACTTGTAAGGATCGGACTTTTTTTGGCATATATACTTATAGTCTCACAACTTAAGGATATAAAGAGGATCTTTCAATATCATGGCGCAGAGCATAAAACGATCCAGGCATATGAAAATGGGGAAGCAATAAAACTTGAAAATGTAAAGAAATATACAACTGTACATGTCAGGTGCGGTACAAGTTTTCTACTGATAGTCATGGTCGTGGCGATAGTCATATTCGCATTTCTGGGAAGGCCCCCGCTGCTTCTGCGTATACTATACAGGGTACTTCTTATACCGGTAGTGGCCGGAATATCATATGAACTTATAAAACTTGCAGGTAAATATTCTAAATATAAGATCGTAAATATTTTATTTTATCCGGGACTATTGCTCCAGAAGGTCACCACTAGGGAACCAGATGATTCCCAGTTAGAAGTAGCTATGAGTTCATTTACCAGGGTAATAAAAGCAGAAGATGATTTAAAGAAGGGCAAAGTCACCCTGGAGACAACCTCCAGTTAGCAAGCTTAAAATATTTTCTAATTCTGGCCAGATCTATTTAGACATAATTCTATTTGCGGGGCCACATTTTCATTTACTGATAACTGTTTTAATAATATCCTATATCTAATATATTTTTAAAGGGAATATACAAAATGAATGACCTGTTAGATAAACTAAAAAATTTTGAAGAAAAATATAATAAACTGATTGAAAAACTCTCAAGTCCTGAAGTAATGTCAAATCCGGAAAAAATAAAGGAATTTGGCAAAAAAGTCTCAGACTTAGAGGAAATCGTAGATCTTGCAAAGCAGTACCGGAAGGTGATCGCATCACTTGAAGAAGCCGGTGAGATGTTGGACCTGGAAAAAGACGAGGAGATGAAAGATTTTCTCAAGGAGGAGATCAATAAAAACAACGAAAGCAAGACTGTACTCGAAAGACAGATAAAGGTCCAGCTCGCCCCCAGGGATCCTAATGATAAAAAAAGTGTAATCGTTGAGGTCAGGGCAGGTGCAGGCGGAGATGAGGCTGCCCTGTTTGCAGAAGTGCTTTACCGTCTCTATACAAAATATGCAGAAAGCAGGAGATGGAAACATACAATTCTCAGTTCAAACCGCCTCGGCATAGGAGGCTTTAAAGAGATAATCTTTGAGATCGAAGGCGAGGGCGTATACGGTACCATGAAATATGAATCAGGTGTCCACAGGGTCCAGAGGGTACCTGTAACTGAATCACAGGGAAGGATACACACCTCTACTTCTACAGTAGCGGTTCTCCCGGAAGTCGAGGATGTGGAAGTTAAGATCGACCCCAATGATCTCAGGATAGATGTTTTCCGTTCAAGCGGTCCAGGGGGACAATCAGTAAATACTACTGATTCAGCTGTAAGGGTAACACATATACCTTCAGGTATTATTATCAGCTGCCAGGATGAGAAATCCCAACTTCAGAATAAGGAAAAGGCACTTAAAATATTGAGGGCCAGGATAAAGGAAGAGGAAGAAAGAAAACAAAAGGATGAGCAGACTGAAAACCGGAGGATGCAGATAGGAACAGGCGACCGCAGTGAGAGGATAAGGACATATAATTATCCCCAGGGCAGGGTAACTGACCACCGGATAAACCTGACTCTTCATAAACTGGAGGAAATCCTTGAGGGGAATATAGAGGAGCTCATCACAGAATTAAAAACAGCCGATGAGGAAAAGAAGCTGGAAAAACTCGGAGTTTGATCAGTGGAACAATGGAATGTAAAAAAGATACTGGATTGGGGTATTGATTTTTTTAAAGGGAAGGATGTTCCCCAACCCCGTCTTTCAGCTGAATTACTCCTGGCATCTGTCCTCGGACTTTCCAGGATGGATCTCTATCTGAATCACAACAGAATGCTTACCCCGGATGAACTCAAGACTTATAAGGGACATATACTTAAGAGGCTTGAACATATCCCGATACAGTACATATTGAATGAAGCATATTTTAGAAATATTAGATTATATGTGGATGAGAATGTGCTGGTACCCCGTCCCGAGACTGAACTTATTGTTGAAAAATCACTCGAGATCGCTGAAGGCATATTGAACGAAAAGGGAAGTATTGCTATTGCTGAGATCGGTACCGGAAGTGGTGCCATAGCTTTAAGTCTTTATGATGAACTTAAAAAAAGATCAGGGATTGATCCAGGCGGCAGGTTTGAATGTAGTATCATCGCCACGGACAACAGCATAAATGCGCTTGAGGTAGCCCGCAGCAATGCCCGGGATATACTGGAAACTGATGACCTTGAAAGCATAGAGTTTGTACAGTGTGATATTTTGCCGGAGCCAGATTCTTTCATATTTAAAAAATATTGTGAAAAAATAGATATCATAATATCAAACCCTCCTTATATCAGGGAGGATGATTTCCCCGGACTTCCACGTGAAGTCAGGGAATATGAACCAAAGGGAGCTCTTGTAGCCGGTAAGACCGGTCTTGAAGTATATGAAAAGATCATGTCTGCAGCAGCCGCTTACCTGACAACTAAAAGCCCGGCATATATTGTTTTTGAAACAGATCCTATTGTCTCCGGAAGTTTACTTAAATTAGTGGAGGGAACAAAAGATTACAGGCAGGCTTTATTAGAAAAAGATTATAATAAAAAGGACCGGATCATAATTGCCAACAGGTCCCTATGATGTTACGATTAGATTATGAATACCACCCTTATTGCCATCATAATATTTTT
>JAZFRP010000075.1:0-4124 GCA_036445715.1 Candidatus Humimicrobiaceae bacterium
ATATTTCAATATTTATTGATTAACATTATAATATATAAAAATTTTCAATATATATAAATCAATTAAGTAGTGTTTTTATGCAGTTTCCTTTATATACAATATTCCTGATCCTGGGATTGATTGTCACTATAATCTTTATAGCTTATATCATTAAATTTAAACCAGCTGAAAATTACAGGATACTTATTATACTTGCTTCAGGATGTATTATCTGGCTTCTGGGAAATGTACTGGATATCTTAAGCACTGATTTTGGTTTTAAAGTATTCTGGAACCATGCGGCCTCACTTGGTGTTGTCGTAGTAACCATATCATTTTTCTTTTTTACCTTAGAATATACAGAAAAACAGGACTGGATCAAACTATCAAGAGTATTGTATATATCCATAATCCCGGTCATATGGTTGATCTTTGATTTCACAAATCAGTTTCACGGCCTGAGTCTTCAGTATGGAATGGAAAGAATCGGTGATTACTATTATCTCACAAAGGAGTATGGAATAATTTTTTGGATATTTGCAGCATATGCATATATGTTGATACTTCACAGTTATATTTACCTGGTTAAAATGTTTCTTTCAGCATCAAATTATTTTAATAAGAAAGCCGGATTTATAATTATTATCTCCATTATCCCCATTGTTTTTAATATACTCTACCTGATAGATCTTGGGCCGTTCAGATATTTTGATCCTACTCCAGTTTCACTTACAGTAAGTATATTGCTCTTTCTTTTTGGTATTACAAGATATAGATTGGGAGAGATCGTAACTATCACCAGGAATGCACTGATAGAAAATATGAGGGATGGGGTGATAGTGCTGGATAAAAATGACCGGATCATAGAAATAAACCCTATCGCTAAAAAGATAATCAAGTCCAAAGAGGCTCTGGGCGAGGACATCAAGAGTTTCTGGCCAAAATATCCTGATTATCTTTTAGGTCATACGACTGAAGACAGGGAACTGTCAGTAGATACCGCCAGCAGTAAAAAAATATATGATGTTCAAGTATCGCCATATTCTGATTACAGGGGGGACCATATTAGTTCAATTGTTTCCTTAAGGGATATTACTGACAGAAAGAAGACTGAAAAAAAATTAAGATATCTTTCATTTCATGACAAGATGACGGGCCTTTATAATAGGGCATTTATTGAGGAAGAACTAAAAAGACTTAATGTAAAAAGGAAACTTCCCATAAGTATCGTGATGGGTGATGCAGACGGCTTAAAACTAATAAATGATACTTTTGGATATAAAAAGGGAGATAATCTCCTGATAAGTATTGGCAGGATAATAAAGGATGCCTGCAGGAAGGAAGATATAGCCGCCCGCTGGGGAGGAGATGAATATGCTATATTGTTTCCCGGAACCAGTGAGGAGACTGCACTGGAAATTGTTCAAAGAATTGAAAATAAATGTGCCGGAACATCCTCTCCTGACTCCATGCCGATAAGCATATCTTTTGGGACTGCAACCAAGACAGATAATTCCCAGGATATGAAAGAGATCATCAGGCAGGCAGAGGATAGGATGCGCCGTAAAAAGATGCTAAAGACAGAAAGTGTTCACAGCTTAATGGTCATGTCCCTGCGTAAAACACTACAGGAAAAAAGTTATGAGACAGAGGAACACATTGAAAGATTAAAAATGATCGCCCGGAAGCTGGGAGAGAAGATCGGTCTTCCAATAAACCAGGTAGATGAACTGTCTCTTGCGGCGGTGCTTCATGATATAGGCAAAGTGACGATTTCAGACACTATTTTGCTTAAAACAGGAAAACTGACAAAGAAAGAATGGGATATTTTGAAAAGGCATCCGGAAATCGGTTACAAGATAGCTTCATCTTCTCACCAGCTTATGCCTATAGCTGAGTGTATACTTTACCATCATGAGTGGTGGGATGGAAGTGGGTATCCCAGAGGACTAAAAGGAAATAATATTCCACTCCTGTCCAGGATAATTGCAATCGTAGATGCATATGATGTCATGATAAACGGCCGCCCCCACAAGGATCCAATGACTTACAAAGAAGTCATTGAAGAATTAAAGAAGTATGCTGGAATTCAGTTTGATCCGGAATTGGTTGAGAATTTCATACAGATAAACCAAAAAGATCTCAAAAAGACTCCACAAAAATAAAGAGACTCATGTCAAGTGGATAATTATGGACAATTTCATCCATTTTTGTTATATTTTTTCAGTGAATTTATAGAGCAAAAGTTCTTTTACTTTTTATTTGTTCTGATATAATGAATGCTCCGTTCAAAAGTGGGGGTGTAGCTCAGTTGGGAGAGCGCCTGCCTTGCAAGCAGGAGGTCAGCGGTTCGATCCCGCTCATCTCCACCAATTAACGGCAAGCCTTCATCTATTGAAGGAATAAATCGATACTTCAGACTCTTTAGACTCATCAGAAATAAACAGGCAAATTGTTACAAAGCCCGGGAACTTAATCAATAATGGGGCAATTATCCTTATAGCTCTCTATTGATTACAAAGGTTGTATGTATTCCAGCTTTCCTGTATTATCAGAAAGATTTTGGTAGAATATTTACAAATAATGAGCAATAATATACAAAGATAGTATGTTATTGTATAATTATGTATGTTAATGAACAACTTATGATAAAAAGAAAGGAGAAAACAAAATGTTACGAAAAATCGAATGCTTCATCCAGCCTTCAAAGCTGGATAAGATCAAAGACGCTCTTATAGAAGCAGGCGTAGATGGAATGTCCGTTTCAGAAGTGGAGGGATTTGGCAGGCAAAGAGGCCGGCTAAATGGAGAGGACCCCTCGAGTGAGGTCAAATTCAGACCTAAGATAAAGCTAGAGATCGTAGTAGACGAAGAGATCACAGACGAGGTAACAGCACTTATTGTAAAACTTGCACGCACAGGCAAAATAGGAGCCGGTAAGGTATTTGTAATACCTGTAGAGGATGCAATACGCATCAGGACAAAAGAAGCAGGTAGAGCTGCCATATACTAAATGGCGCCAAAGGCAAGCAATAAACAATATAAATAGTTACCCTATGAAAGGATCTAATTACTATGACAGATAAAAAGCCAAATGTATGGGACATGACGCTAGAGCGTCTGGACTCCACAATGGAGCTCCTAAACCTAACCCCCGGAGTAAAAAAGTACCTCCGCCAACCAAGAAAAGTACTCGAAGTAGCTGTTACAACAAAGATGGACAATGGAGACATTGACATATTTACAGGCTACCGCATCCAGCACAATACAAACAGAGGCCCTGCCAAGGGAGGAATACGCTACCACCCTGATGTTACAGCTGACGAGATAAAGGCTTTAGCTCTGCTTATGACACTAAAATGTACAGTAGTAGGTATACCCTTTGGTGGAGCAAAGGGAGGAATAGCTGTAGACCCCAAAAAACTCTCCATGCAAGAGCTTGAGAATATGACCCGCCGGTACACATTTGAGATCATAAACAATATCGGCCCTGAAAAAGACATCCCTGCCCCTGACGTAGGAACAAATTCCCAGGTAATGGCCTGGATCATGGATACCTATTCCATAGATAAAGGACATGCGGTACCGGGAGTAGTAACTGGTAAGCCAATAGAGCTTGGAGGCTCTTTAGGCCGCGAGTACGCAACCTCTTTAGGCTGTGTATATACCATACTATCAACACTTAAAGTAAAAGAAATAGATACCGTAGGTCTCTCTGTGGCGGTACAGGGATTCGGTAATGTAGGCTACCATTCTGCAAGGATTTTACATGACCTGGGTTTTAAGATAATAGCAGTATCTGATGTAGATGGTGCGATACATAATAAAAATGGACTTGACCCATATAAAGTAGCAGAACACAGTAATAAAAAAGGGTCCGTAAAAGGATACAGTAAGGGAGAAGATATTGAAAGAGACAGCCTTCTTACCCTGGATTGTGACATACTCATCCCTGCAGCGCTGGAGAACCAGATAAAAAGATCAAATGCTTCCGACATAAAAGCAAAGATAATAGCAGAGGCAGCAAATGCGCCCATTACACCAAAGGCAGAAAAGATACTGCTAGACAATGATATCTTTGTAATACCCGACACCCTGTGTAATGCAGGAGGGGTAACAGTATCATACTTTGAATGGGTACAGGG
>JAZFRP010000076.1:0-3086 GCA_036445715.1 Candidatus Humimicrobiaceae bacterium
GGGCGGTGTCTTATCCATTCAGTAAGACCTATTGATTCTATTACATCGCTTACCAGTTTTTTCCTGGATTTCTTTGGATTCTTTTTCGAGTAGATCAGTGGAAGTTCAATATTTCCCATAACATTAGCTTTCGAAAGGAGATTAAAGGTTTGAAATACAAACCCAACCTTTCTATTCCTTATTTCTGCGAGTTGATTATCATTTAATCTGCTTATATCAATTCCCTCAAGTAAATATGAACCTGATGTGGGAATATCAAGAGCGCCAATAATATTCATAAGAGTTGATTTGCCTGATCCTGAAGGCCCCATGATTGCAACAAATTCACCCTTTCTTATGGCAAGATCTGCTCCTCTAAGAGCATTTACTTTTATATCACCTATCCGGTACACTTTGGTGATTTTTTTCATATCTATAACTTTTTGTTCCATTATTTTCCCTATCACTTATATAAATATTTTAGAGGTCACTTTATTCTTGAAGTGACTATTATATCTCCTTCTTTAAGCCCTGAGATTATTTCAATATATAGATAATCATTTATGCCTGTAGTGACTTCTATTTTCTTTATGGCTTCTCTTATGTTTTCAGGATCTACATCAAATGATGTCAATAGATCCACAAAGCTTTTCCCCTCTTCCTTGTAAACTGACTGGATAGGGACATACAGGACACCCTCTGCTTTCTGGGTTATGATAGATGCATTAGCCGAAAGCCCGTAATATATATCGATGTCTTCTCCGGTTTCGAATTCCATTAATACTTCAAAGGATGTGATCCCTCCATCATTTACAGCTATTGGGATTATTTCTATCACCCTGCCGTTAAATTCCAGGTTTGAATAGGCATCAAAAGTGATCAGGGCCTCATGGCCCTCAGAGATCTTAAATATATCATTTTCACTTACTGTTACCGTTACTATAAACTCATTACTAATAAGCGATACCGTACCAGATCCATTTGCCTCCTCACCTGCCCTGAAGTCAGTAGAAAATACTACTCCATCATAAGGGGCAATGAATTTATACTCCTGGAGACTTTTCCCAGCATCGTCCAGCTCCTTCTTTGCAGCTTCTACTGCAAGACCGGTTTGTTTTAAATTCTCGGCAGTCAATTCTATTTGTACCTTTGTTGATTGAAGGCTGGAAAGATTGTTCCAGTAATTGGTAGATTGATTATCAATTGATTGTTCATAAGAAGTTTCTGCCTGATTAGTGGAAGAACGGTTAGAGCTTTTTACAGATTCAACCGTGTTTTCTGCAGATTCCACGGCTTGTACGGTTTGTGCATTCTCAAGAGCTGATAGTGCACTTTCCAGTGATAATTCTGCACTTCTATTTGCGGTCTCCAATGATACCAGTGCACTTTGGGCCGCCCTTTCTGCCCCCTCTGTATTTAATCCTGCAAGTTGAACAGCTATATGATTTGAATCAAGAGCACTCTGATAATTCATACCGGCAATTTTCAGGGAACTTTCAGCATCCACTATATCCGTTGCGATCTGCTCAAGCTGGTCCATGGCATCAGAATTATCCAGTTCTATTAACAGATCTCCTTTCTTGAATGAATCCCCCTTTTTTACTGCAGAGATTATTTCACCTGAGACCTGAAGGCTATAATAATTCTGAGTGCTTGAATCTACCAGGCCGGTAGTCGCAACCAGCTGTATGATATCACCTGTTTCCAGTTCAAATATCTCTATGCCTTCATCGACTGAACCATCCTCGCTATTACCCAGTTTTCCAAGCATCCCAGCTCCACTGCATGAAGTCAGGACCATCATTGCAATTAAAACTACGACTGCCGGAATAGTGAGGATAGAGATTTTTTTCATTTTTGGATTCATCTTAATTCCTTTGTAGGTTTTTTATTTAATTTATGATTTTTATTTTATATTTTACAAATTAAAAATGAAGAAATTCTGGAGAAAATTTACTTTATAAATTAAATTCGATAAAGTATCATATGTATCCGTGGGGATGTAGTTCAGCTGGGAGAACGCTTGTCTGGCAGACAAGAGGTCGGCGGTTCAAGTCCGCTCATCTCCACCATTTAATCCAGACCAGCCAGGGACATGGTGGATCCATGTTCCTTAGGACTTGAAAAGACGGACTGAGCCTAAAGCGAGGGCGAACTTGCGTCTCACTCACCATTTTCTTTTCTCATAAAATAATAATCCCTGTTTTCCCTAATCATATCGATTATCTCCAGACTATAGGGACACCTCTCAATGCACTCCCCACATTCAATACACTCATCTACCTGTTCTATCTGCTTAGTCCTCTCAGGTTTTACAACTTTTTCAAAAGGAAACTGTTTGAAGAAAACTTTTACAAAATTGGCCTGTACAATATCAATCCCCTGACAGCAGGGCATGCAGTAACCGCAACCCCTACAAAATTTATCCCCAAGCTCCTCTTTTATTTCCTTCATTATCTTAAGATCATTATCATCAATAGGATCCCTTATTCTTACCAGCTTAAGATTTTCCTCAAGCTCCCTTTTACTCTGCATCCCAATGATGGGTATGATCTTTTCATACTGGCTGATATATTTAAGACATACCCTGGCGTCCTCCATCCTTCCTCCACCAAAAGGTTTCATGCCCATTATGCCTATATCCTTTTCTAACAATTTATCATAATTCTCTTCTACGAATTCAGTTGATATAAAATTTACAGGTATCATGACTGTGGCAAAATCTTCTATATCATAATACCGGTCAATAATATCAGGATTATGGCAGGAAAATCCTATAAAACCGATCTTGCCCTTCTTCTTTTCCTTTACAAGTGCGTCTACTACTCCATTATTTAAAAGTTCATCAAGCTTCTTATCTTTAGAAGTATCGTGAAACAGGAAAATATCAATATAATCAGTATCCAACCTCTTTAAACTGGTCTCAAGGTTATTTATAAAATCATCCTTTGAGGTCTTGGCAGATTTTGTAGAGATGATTACCTTGTCCCTTATGCCTTTTAATGCTTTTCCCAGTATATCTTCGCTATCCGGATAATCATGAGCTGTGTCAATAAGATTGATCCCCCTATTTACAGATTCTCTTAAAAGATCTATCGCCTCTGCTT
>JAZFRP010000077.1:0-5972 GCA_036445715.1 Candidatus Humimicrobiaceae bacterium
TTTTAAATGACCCTACAAGGGGAATCGATGTAGGTGCAAAAGCAGAGGTCTACAGGCTAATAGACGAGCTGGCACGTCAGGGATTTGCCATACTTTTTACTTCTTCAGAATTCGAAGAGGTGCTTGAACTAAGCGATAATATAATAGTCATATATGACGGGGAGATAGTATCAAGGTTTAAGGGCGGAGAGGTAAAAAAGCCCGAATTGATGTCTTGTGTCACCAGGGGTACCAGTGAGTAGATTGTAAGTTTTTTTAGCAATAAAACACAATGTGGGTTAAACCATATTTAATATATACATTTAAATTATTTGTTTACATCTCATTCGTCCTGGAAAACCGGGTTCTATATCTTTGCAATAATGCATAGCCATATTGAAGAGTGTAACTGGCTTAGGAAGGTAATAGATATATCCATGTGGCTGGCCAACTTATCTTATTTGCATTCGTTCATATAATGGACTGTTATGTATTTTTTAGCAAGTGAGGGCTGCATTTTCTGGATAGGACTCTAAATTAAATAAGTTTTAAATGTTTTCTTCAAAGGAGGCTTAAATGAAAGATATTAATTTCGGGATCATTGTAGGCAGCAGGGGATTTTTTAATCCCAAATTGGCGCAGGAAGGTAGAAAAGAAGTATTAGCAAAATTAGATGAGATGGGGTATGGGTATATTGCTCTTTCAGAGCAAGATACTCAATATGGAGCTGTTGAAACTGCCGAAGATGCAATAAAGTGTGCTAAACTTTTCAGGGAAAATTATGAAAAAATTGATGGTATAATTGTAATTCTTCCAAATTTTAGTGATGAAATCGGTATTGTCAATACAATTGACCAGGCAAAACTTGACGTTCCGGTGTTGATCCAGGCCTCAGATGATGATACGGATAAAATGGACATTGAATCCAGAAGGGACTCATTTTGCGGTAAATTATCTGTATGTAATAATCTATATCAATACGGGATCAAGTTTTCAAATACCAGCACCCATACTTACCCTATAAACAGTAAAGAATTCTCAGACGATATAGATCATTTTGCTAAAGTCTGCAAAGTAGTAAAAGGGGTAAAAACAGCAAGAATTGCTCAGATCGGAACGAGACCAGCAGCATTTCAAACTGTCCGTTATTCTGAAAAACTTCTACAAGAATCAGGTGTCACTGTGATTCCGGTAGATCTCTCTGAGATCATCGGCCAGGCAAATGCTATGAAGGAGACAAAAGCAGTCAAAGACAGGTTGTTAGAAATAAAAGCATATGGTTCGATCCCGGATTATATAAAAGAAGAAAATATAGTGAAATCAGCTAAACTTGGACTTATTGTAGAAAATTTCATCTCTGAGAATAAATGTGTGGCAGGAGCTATACAATGCTGGTCATCAATACAGGAAAACTACGGCTGTGCTTCATGCCTCCCCATGAGTATGCTTGGAGAGAAAGGTATTCCTATGGCATGTGAGACTGATATTACAGGAGCACTTTCAATGTATGCTTTAAAGCTTGCTTCTGGTTCACCATCAGGTTATCTGGACTGGAACAATAATTATATGGAAGACAGGAATAAGTGTATAAATATCCATTGCTCAAATTATCCTAAAAGTTTTATCGGTACTGATTTTGAGATATCAAATCTGGACATATTGGGATCAAGCCTGGGTTTTGATGTTTGTTTCGGTGCATGTAAAGCTAATATTGCTGCCGGGAAAATGACTTTTGCCAAGATATCCACAGATGATAATAAAGGAAAGATAAGGGCATATTTTGGTGAAGGTGAGTTTACTGATGATCCTGTTGATAGTCCTGGCGGTGTAGCTGTCTGCAGTGTCGGGAAACTGCAGGAGTTATTGGATTATATATGCCAGAATGGTTTTGAGCACCATGTTTCCATGAACCGAACAAGTGCTGCCTCCATATTAAACGAAGCTTTTGGAAAATATCTTGAATGGGATATCTACTGGCATAAATAAAAATGAATACTATTGGATCGTTTAGTAGGATAAGAATTGAAAAATGCCCGTATATTTACTTGATGTAAATATTTATATAGATATTAAAAAGGAGAAAAGTCAGATGACTTCAAGACAGAGGGTGCTTGATGCAATAGATCATAAAGAACCGGATAAGATACCGATAGACCTTGGCGGTACGATCTGTACCACGATATCAGCTACAGCTAATAAAAAACTAAAAAGGTTTATGAATATAGATAAGGAAGGGGAGCTAATAACCCACCCACTCCTTGATGTTGTGCTTCCGCTGCCTCAAATACTTGACCAATTTGAAACAGACTGCAGGACAGTAAGACTAAAAGCTCCAACTGGTGATGACGACGGGCAGGAAAAGGGCGGATATGTCCAGATGAGCCTGTCTGATAAACCACAGGGACATGCTATGCCGGACGAATACGGTACTACCTGGAAAAAGTGCGGTTATGACTATTCACCAGTGATATATCCACTGCATGATGCTTCGTATTCTGATCTTGAAAAATATCCCTGGCCCGATCCTGCCAATCCCGGAAGGACTGAAGGGATGAGACATGAAGCAGAGGAACTAAGAAAAACAGATTATGCAATAATGGCAGACATAATGTGCGGGGGTCCCTATGAGAACGCTCTCTGGATAAGGGGATTTGACCAGTTTCCAATGGACCTGCTTTCTGATGAGAAGATGGCAAGGGCTATACTTGATAAGATAACAGACCTGGATATTGGATTCTGGGACGCTCAGCTATCTGCTGTAGGCGACCTTGTAGATATAGTATGCCAGGGTGATGATATGGGTATGCAGACAGGAATGCAGATATCCCCGGAAATATATAGAAAGTTTATAAAGCCATGCCATAAAAGGCTCTTTTCTTTTATCAGGTCAAAAACTGATGCCAGGATATGGCTTCATTCCTGCGGTTCAGTTTATGATATAATACCTGATCTTATAGAGATAGGAATACAGGTTTTAAATCCTGTGCAGTGCAGTGCTCAAGATATGGCCCTTTCAAAGCTAAAGAAAGAGTATGGAGCTGACATTGCTTTCTGGGGAGGCGGTTTTAATGTACAGAAGATCCCGTTTATGACCCAGAAAGAGATAAAAGAGAGTGTAAAAGAGACTTTGCATACCATGGCTCCCGGCGGTGGATATATATTTGCCGGCACTCATAATATACTTCCCGAGACCAAGGGTGAAAGTATACATACTGCATTTATGGCGGCTAAAGAATTCAGAGATTATTCTAAATTAATTTAATTGGTTAATGATTTTGGGGGATAGCAAAGATAATAAATTAATCACGGAAGTCGAAGCTGAAGTTTGTGCCATCCCTATTATAGATACTCACGAACACCTTATTTCAGAGCAAGAAAGAAGAAATCTGGATCTGGATATATTTTTTCTATTCAGCCACTACACTTCTACTGATCTTATAAATTCCGGAATGTCTGAAGAAGAGTACTTTTCATTGTCTGATTTTGGAATCACAGAGGATAAACGTTGGAGGATATTTGAGAAGTATTGGCAAATAATAAAAAATACAAATTATTCAAAAATTGTATTGGAATCAGTAAAAGCCCTTTATGGTTTTGATGATATAAATGCTGCCAATCATGCGGAAATATCAAAGAAGATAAATGATACAAAAAATATTGAATGGTATGATCATGTACTATCCGATAGATCCAGGATCAAGTATATTTTAAACTTTATTGAAAACATTCCTGAAATATCTGATACATCTCCTCTCAAAAGGTCAGATACTATGCCGGTAAAAAACTTTGTAGACATAATCTCTGTATGTTGCAAAGAAGATCTTATGAGATTTGAGAAAAAATATGATACAACTCTGTACAATTTAAAAGATTATTTAGATCTAATAGATAGCTTATTTGAAGAAAGTGTCAATAATAATTACAGGGCTATAAAAATAGTATTAGCCTATATGAGGGATATTCATTTTGAGGAGATTGATTTCGGGGAAGCAGATAAAGTTTTTTCAAGGCTTTATAAATTGAGGGATTATGGTTTTTTAGAAAAAAAGGATTTCCTTTCAAAGAATGAGTTAGGCCCCTTACAGGATCACCTTGTGCATTATATTATACAGAAAGCAATTTCCTACAATTTACCGATTCAAATACATTCTGGTCTCCTTGATGGTAATCTTGGAAATATTTCAGGAACTAATCCAAATTATTTAATTAATCTCTTTCTAAAATACAGAAATGCTAAATTTGATATTTTTCATGCTGGATATCCATATTCAGATATCCTGGTGTCAATATGTAAACAGTTTCCCAATGTATACTTTAATCTATGCTGGATACATGATGTTTCTGCTGATCTTTATGGTGATATTTTAGAAAGAGTTTGTGAGATATTACCATCAAATAAAGTGTTCGGGTTTGGTGGAGATTACAAGCTGGTGGAGTGTATATATGGTGCTCAAAAAACTGCAAGAAAGACCATAACCACCCTTTTGTATAAAAAGATCAGGTCGAGATACTTCACTTTTGAAGAAGGAATTGAATATGCAAAGAAAATATTATATAAAAACCCATTAGCTTTTTATTCTTTAAATTAACAGTCTTTATAAGGAGAAAAAAATGAAGGAAGATGAAAAACTTTTCATGGAAATAAGTAATGCTATTGATGCTATTCCCATATTTGACACCCATGAGCATATCATCGCCGAAGAAGACAGGCGGAATTTCAATCTTGATTTTTCACTGCTTTTTATGATGTATGCAGGAACTGATCTTTTGACTTCGGGTATGACGGAAGAAGAGTTTGAGAACTTTCAAAACCCGGACACAGATATTGAAAAAAAGTGGGATTATTTTAAAAAACACTGGCCAAATATCCGCAACACTTCTTACTCAAAAGTGATCCTTGAAGCTGTTAAAGATCTTTATGGATATGATGATATAAATGAGAAGAACTATAATGAACTTTCTATAAAGATAAAAGATACTAAAAACATTAAATGGTATGACCAGGTAGTAAAAGAAAAAAGTAATATAAAGATGGTGCTAAATCATCTTGACAATGTATGGCAAGCAAATAAAAAAGTGCTGAACAGGAAAGAGTTCAGGCCGGTTCTTAATCTGGAAGAGGTCATTGGGACCTGCTGCCTGGAAGATATCCTCGAATGGGAAAAGAGATTTAATACAAATATTTACAAACTCGATGATCTTATTAAGGGAATCGATGGCATTTTTGAAAAGAAAGATGAAATAGGATACATGGGGGTAAAGACTGCAATTGCCTACATGAGACCGATCAGTTTTGAGGAAACGACTTTTGCCGAAGCAGATAAAGTATTTTCTAAAATATTTAAACTAAAAAGCTATGGCTTCCTTGAGAAAAAAGACTTTCTTTCAAAAGATGAATTAAAACCATTGCAGGACTATCTGATACACCATCTAATCCAGAAAGCAGTTGAATATGATATGCCTGTCCAGATACACACGGGGATATTTGAACTTCTTAGAAATGATGTATCCAATTCGAATCCAAACTATCTTATAAACTTATTTATGAAATACAGGAAATGTAATTTTGATATTTTTCATGCAGGGTATCCATACTCTGATCAACTTATTGCAATATGTAAACAATTTCCAAATGTCTATTTTAACCTTTGTTGGATAACTGATATATCGACTCATCTTTATAAGGAGATCTTGAATAGGTTAATAGAGGTCATTCCCTCAAATAAAATCTTTGGTTTTGGTGGGGACTATATGTTTATAGAAGGACTTTATGGGAGCCAGAAACTTGCCAGGAAAGCTATATCAGAACTGATGTATGAAAAGATCAAACAAAATTATTTCAGTTTTGACCAGGCTGTCGGGTTCACGGAAAAGATCCTTCACCAGAACCCCAGGGATGTGTATAAATGGTAATTATAAGTAGTTCAAATGAAAGAATAAAAAATATGAAGATCTTTTGCCTTAAAGGGAGGTCGAATAATGCCTGATGAACT
>JAZFRP010000078.1:0-7867 GCA_036445715.1 Candidatus Humimicrobiaceae bacterium
TTCTGAAAAATACAATTGGACCCTTAATAACTTTTCAATAATAAAAAATTCTAAATTGAATATATGAACTCATGAAAAATCTAGCACATTATCACATATGTAAAAATTAATGTCAATAATACAGACATCTATACAAACTTACTTTTATAAAAACAACTCATCGGTTTATCCTTAAAAACACATTGAAAATGGATCATTGACCCCTGGGTGATCTGTCGATGATATTATAAGATGAAATTAGACAAATGCTGCAATTATTTTAATAAATATTCGAGCCTGCTTGCAATAGAATAATCATTACTATATAATACAAAAGAATTCAAAACTATATCAAAATATAATCAATTGATTATGATATTATTTATAAGATCTACCAAAAATAATTTACCAAAACTCTGATAATGAATGTATTATAATATGGTTTTATATGCAAATAAATTGCTCACCTTATAGGAAGACAAAATTAATTTATTTAAAACTTAATATATAAGTGGGATTAAAATAATAAAGAGGGGGGATTAGAAAATGGACGTGAAGAAATTAAATACTGATATTGTGATTATTGGCGGTGGTGGAGCTGCATGCCGTGCTGCAATTGAAGTATCTGAAAAAGGTCTAAATTGTATCATGGTAGATAAGGGCCGACCCGGAAGATCCGGAGCCACGCCCTGTGCTCTATGGAGTATCCAGGCTCCAATGGGTTCCAGGGGAAGGGATGAGAGAGATACACCGGACCAATTTTTCGAGGATATGGTAAAAGCCGGAAGATTTATCGGGGACCAGAATATAGCTGAAGTAGTTGCCTACACTGCTGTAGAGAGAGTACTTGATATGGAAAAATATGGAGTACATTTTAAGAAATATGATGATGGACGTTTTGTCCAGACTCCGATGCCGGGACAAACTTATCCCAGGTCATGTTTCATGATTGAAAACGGGCAGCATATGTCCACTGTTCTGGCAAAAGAAGTTTCCGGGAGAGATAATGTAGACATATTTAAGGACTTCTTTGTATTTGACCTTCTAAAGAATGGCAATACTATAGTAGGTATTCTTGGAATGGATATGATCAGGGGAGAAATAGTCGCCATAAATGCTAAATCCACAATAATAGCTGCAGGCGGGTATACTTCATTGTGGGGTTTTTCGGACAACCCCCCAACCCTTACAGGGGATCTTCTTTCCGGGGCTTACAGGGCAGGTGCAGATATAGTCGACCTGGAATTTAACCAGTATTATGGGACCGATGTTATCTGGCCCCCTTCTGTCAGGGGTACGGTAGTATTATATGAACTCATGATCGATGAATTTGCAGATGGGGAGATAACTGACAAAGATGGTGTTCCAATTATTGATAAACCTCTGCCGATAAGGGACGAAGCTATTAAAACCATTTTTAATGTAATAAAAGAAGGAAGAGGAACTCCCCATGGTGGTGTATATTTTGATACGACCAAATCACCAAAAGGAGAAGATGAAGTGAGGGAAGTATTTGGGGGCATGACTCCCAAGCATTATAATTTCTTAATTGATGCAGCAGGAATAGATCTTGCAAAGACCCGTCTTGAGGTCGGGCCGGCTTCGCATTATCAGTGTGGCGGAATGTATGTGGATGAGAGAGGCGAGTCCACTGTTGACGGATTATATGGTTGCGGTGAATTCGCGGGTAATTTCCAGGGAGCCAATAGATTGGCCGGGAGCGCATTATGTGACACACAAACTACAGGAGCAAAAACAGGGGGATGTGCAGCAGATGATTCTAAAGGAAGGGGAGCCACTTCTTTTGATGAGGGGGACCTTAAAGCAAAAACAGATATATTAAATGATTTCCTGAGCAAAAAGTCTGATCCTGTAAGGCCGATAAATATTAAGAAAGAAATACTCAAGACTATGGATAAATATATGGCTCCATTCAGGGATGAGAAAGGATTGACTCAGGGCCTTTCAATTATCAAGTCACTGCGAAATGAAACTGCCAGGATATATACTCCTGAAATCGGTATCTACAATCTTGAACTCAGGGAAGCAATAGAGACAAATCTTATGCTTGATGCTGCTGAGCTTACTTTTGGGTCTGCTCTATTTAGAAAAGAGTCAAGAGGGCATCACAATAGGATCGATTATCCAGAAATGAATAATAAAGATTGGAGATGCCATACTATAGCGACTCTTAATGGCGGCGAGCCAAAATACAGCAAACGCGATGTAATTTATACCAGATTAAAACCAGAAGATAAATAAAAATAAACTGATAGATTTTATTAGGAGGTAATTAAATGGCTAGCATAAGAGCAAAGATTTACAGGTATAATCCAGTAAAAGACAGTGAACCGTATTATAATGATTATGAAGTTGAAACTGATAGAAAAGTAACCATCCATGAACTTCTTACCATGATCCACGAGAGCCATGATGGGACCCTGGCTTACAGGCAATTCAAATGTTATAAGGGTATGTGTACTACATGTATGGTCAAATTCAATGGAAAGGTAGTAAAAGGATGTGTCACCCAGGTGGAGCCCGGAGCAGAAATAATATTGGAACCAGCTGCGGGCGGAAAAGTTATAAGGGATCTTGTTGTGGATTTTAAGGCAATGTAGAGATTTGTAATAATAAATATAAAAACTAATATAAAAGAGGTGTACAACTATGTCAAAACCAATAATATGGCAGGAGATTACCTGGCGGGAGGTAAAAAAAGTAGCAGAAGAAGTAGGAGTTGCCCTGCTTCCCATAGGCGCAACGGAGCAACATGGATTTCATTGCCCTACAGGTGTAGATTTCTATAATGCCTATGAGATAGCAAAAAAAATATCTGCCCGTACAGGAGCAATAGTAGCTCCCCCGATGCCTTATGGCTCCCATCCTTATTTTCATTATGGGTTTTCAGGTACTATTCCGATCAGGGCGGTAACCCAGATTGAATTTGTGAGGGATGTGGTAAAAGGACTTGTAAACAATGGATTCAAAAAAATAATCATCGTACAGGCTCATGGGCAGTGGTGGACAATGCACACTGCTATTCAGGAGATTGCTTTAGAGGTGGATGCTTTTATGGCTGTTGCAACCTGGTGGGAACTTGCATGCAAGACTATTAAAGATGTCTGCGAGACTCCGTTTAAACATGCGGATGAGGTAGAGACTTCTGTTTCATTATATCTGTATCCCCAGTTATGTGATATGTCCAAAGCTGAAGAGGACTATACATTAAAGCCCTATATCGATAAGAAGTTTACGAGACCAGCTGTACATGCTGACCTGATCGAAGCATTTCCTATTGAAGCCATTACTTTTATCCCCCAGGAAGGGAATGTCATGAAGACAGGCGCACCGGGAGATCCAAGATTGGCTTCTGCAGAGAAAGGTAAGGCAATAGTGGAAAAAGCAGTAGATGTAATTTCTGATCTTGTTGAATACCTGAAGAAAAACTATAAACCGGGTGAGAGCCCAAAGGTCAAGCCGGATCTTGAAGTAGACATGTAGGGATATATAAATTATTGGAAGTATTGATTTTAATTAAAAAAATTCGAGCGGATCTATAGATATCTTCTTGAATATTAGAAAGATTTTGGTGGAAGATGAGACTTAAGAAAACATCATATATGTTTGATATGATTCTTTTTGAACTTGCTGATATTGTAGGTAAAGAGAATGTATCCATAAAAAAATCAGATAAGATAGCCTATTCTGTTGACTATTATTGGACAGCGGAACTATGGCATGATAAGGGGCTTGAAAGTCCTGAACCGGATTATATTGTCCACCCTGAGAATTCGGGACAAGTATCCAGGATAATGAAACTTGCAAATGAGTATAAGATACCTGTGACGGTCTGGGGTGGAGGCGCCGGCTCACAGGGTGGCGCCCTTCCTGTCGCAGGCGGAATTATTTTAGATACAAAAAAACTAAATAAAATATATGATATAGATCTCTATTCGATGACTGTTACAACGGGAGCCGGAATAATAATGCAGCATCTTGAAGATGCATTAGAGAAACAGGGAGTTTCCACTATGCATATTCCCGCTTCATCATTTTGCTCGACCCTGGCCGGTTTCATTGTCCACCGGGGAACGGGAGTATTATCCACAAGATATGGGAAAATTGAAGATATGGTAATATCCATGGAAGCGGTACTTCCAACAGGTGAAATAATAAATACCCCTACGGTTCCAAAGACAGCATCAGGCCCTGATCTGAATAGTTTTTTTATCGGTTCAGAAGGGACGCTGGGAATAATTACAAAAGTAACCCTGGTAATAAGGAAAATGCCTGAGACGAGGGAATTTCAGGCATTTATATTTGATAATATCCACACTGGAATAGAAGTAGGCAGAAAACTTATGGTTGAAGGGATAAGACCTTCGGTCATACGGCTTTATGATGAAGCTGAGACAAAAGGCCTTATAAAAAGAGTGCTTGGTATAGATAAAAAAGGTGCATACCTGGTTTATGGTATTGAAGGCCATAAGGAGATAGTCGATCTTGAGCTTAAGAGAGCTTATAAGATCGGGAATGAATATAATGGTGAGGACCTTGGCAGCAAAATGGGAAAACAATGGTGGGACCAGCGTTATAAGTTCTTCTACCCACCTTATATGTTTGCCCTTCCTCAAGCTTTCGGGACATGTGATACAGTGGCAACTTATTCCAATGTAGAGAAGATCTACTGGGCGATGAAGAAAGCTGCAGAAGAAACTTTTCCGGATATTAGATTCATCGGTCATTTTTCTCACTGGTTTGATTGGGGTGTAATGCTTTACGCGCGATTTATTTTTGACGATCCCCCCGAAGATCCCCACGAGTCTTTATTTAGATACAATAAAGCCTGGAATGTAACCGTAAGAGCTGCACTTTCTGAGGGAGGGGTAATCAATGAACACCATGGCGTAGGGTTGAAGCTTTCAAGGATGATGAAGGAACAATATGGAAATTCATTTGAAATTATCAAGGGATTAAAAGAAGTACTCGACCCTAATGGAATTTTAAATCCGTACAAAATGGGATTGGGGGTAAAATAGGGATGGAGATAGAAAAAAATATAGAAACACTTAAGTCATGCAGGTATTGCCCGATGTGCAGGCATGTATGCACCTCCGGTAATCTTTCATACCATGAAAGTGACTACCCGAGAGGCAGGGGATTATTGCTGGACAAGATTTATAATAATAATCTGGAATATGATCCCGATATTGTAAATTCCATTTATAATTGTTTCTTGTGCGGATGCTGTTGGTCGAACTGTGAAGGCAATTACAAAATGCATGAACTTATTAAAAGTGCAAGAATTGATATTGTAAATTCAGGCTTTGCACCTCAGGCAGCAGAGGATATAAAGAGTAGACTGCTATCGGGAAAAAACCCTTTTGGCGGTAATAATACTGTTTATAAAGCAGAGGAAAGAAAAGCAGGTCTTCTTTATATAATGGGAGATAATATAAAATTCAATGACCATGCTATAGTCAGGATTGTCGAGGATCTATTATCAAAATTAAAAGTAGATTATTCATTATTAAATGATGAACCCCCTGATGGTAAAATATTAAGTCTCCTGGGATATCATAAAGATTCCAAAGAACTTGCAGAAAAGCTATATATAAGGATAAATGAAATAAACCCAAAAGTGATTTTAGTTTCTGATCCTCTGGTCTATGATCTGCTAAAAAATGATTATCCATCTTTTGGATTTAAGATCGACCCGGCTACTAAAGTCATGCATATTTCACAATACCTTGCAAAATTATTAAAAAACAGGAAGCTCAAGCTAAAAAAATCTAATAATAAAATAACACTTCTGGATTCAGAATTCCTGGGCAGGTTTAACAAGATCTATGATGAGCCCAGGATGATACTAAAAGAAATTGCAGGCGAGAGTTTTGTGGAAATGAGATGGGTCAGAGATAAAACTTTATCTGCCGGTGAAGCTGCATTTGTCTTTAATGACAAACTATTTTCAGATGGTAACCTCCTGGGTAAAAAAATATGTAAAGAAGCTAAAGACATTGAGGCTGATACCATTGTCACCCTTTCACCTACAGCAAAAGAAAATTTGAGTGGATGCAAAGATCTAAAAATAGTAGATATAGCTGAGTTAGTTTTAGGACAATTGAGCGATGGACTTTAAAGTTATTTAATTTTGTCAGAAAACCGGTTGAAAGTTAAATATTGGATTATTAAAATAAATTAGCAGCATGTCGGTTATTATTAATATTTATAAACCTGGTTTTTTAAAATAAATAGGAATGGATTTGCTGATGGCTGAGCATTTAATGGGTATAGATATTGGTTCAAGTGGATGCAAAGTCTCCATTTTAAACCTGGAGGATAGGAAATTCAAAACGTTTTCTTCTGAATATCCTACCTATTATCCTGAGCCCGCATGGGCGGAGCAAGATCCGGAAGACTGGATAAATAGCGTAAGAAAATTAATAGAGACAGCTTTTAAAGAAACAGGCTGCCTGCCGGAGGAAATCAGTGCAGTAGGTATGAGCGGGGTGACACACTCCCTGCTTATGCTGGATAAAAATAGAAAAGTCCTGGGGAGGACGATCCACCTGACTGATGGAAGGAGCTCAAAGCAGTCGGACAGACTCGAGAAGCTTGCCGGTGATTTAATATTAAACAGGTGTCTTAATCCGGTTGGAGTGATGTGGACCATATCCATGCTTGATTGGGTAAGGGAACACGATAGGGATAGATGGGAAAAGATGTCAAGAATTCTTTTTCCAAAAGATTATATAAGGTACAGGCTTACCGGTATTGAAGCCACAGATGAAGTAGATGCACAGGGTACATTATTATATGATCCAATAGCAAAAAAGTGGGACAGGCAGCTTACGGACCTTATTGGCCTGAACCTGGATATCCTTCCTGAAATTAAGGGATCGATCGAAATTGCTGGCAAAGTAACTATCGAAGGACAAAAATGGTCCGGGCTTAGTCCGGGAACACCGGTAATAACCGGGACGACAGATACGCTTCTTGAAATATTTGCCGCAGGATTAAATAGTATTGGAGAGTGTACAGTCAAACTTGCTACATTTGGAAGGATCTGCGTCCTGGACAGTAAGCCAGGTTCGGGAAAAGGATTGATTAATTATTCTTATATATTGCCGGATCTCTGGTATCCCGGAACCGGAACAAAATCATGCGGCACTTCTCTAAAATGGTGCAGGGATCAATTTTATAGGGAATTGCGGAAAGAAGAAGATGGGTATTCCATTATGATGGAAGATGCAAGGTCAATTTCCCCGGGAGCGGAGGGCTTGATCTTTCATCCTTATCTTCAGGGAGAAGGTTCCCCATATGATGACCCCCACTTGAGAGGAGATTTTATAGGACTATCTTTGCATCATACCAGGAGCCATCTTGTAAGGGCAGCAGTAGAGGGAGTTGCATTTTCTTTACTTGATAGTATTGAGTACATCAAACAAAAAGGGATCAAGATAAAACCGCCTCTGAAATTTATTGGTGGAGGTGCTAAAAGTGTACTATGGACAAAAATACTTGCGGATGTGCTGGGTTTTGATGCAGTTGTACCAAAAAATACTGATCCTTCTACTGGAGCAGCCATACTTGCAGGAGTCGGGACCGGTGTTTTCAAAAATTTATTAGAGGGTCAGAAAATAAATAATGAAGAAGCCAGGAAGATAAAATATAATAAGGACAATAATAGATCGTATGGTAATTATTTTAAGGTTTATAAAAAAACACAATCTCTTTTAAGTGGCATATATCACGACATGGCTGATAGATAAAATATTATTATTTTATGATTGAAGGATTTAAAAAGTGATTCCTGAACAGAGAAGAGCAAAAATAATAGAAAAACTTAATAAGAAGAAAATCTATACCCTGGATGACCTCA
>JAZFRP010000079.1:0-2268 GCA_036445715.1 Candidatus Humimicrobiaceae bacterium
AGTAAAGAACATTATAAGATAAAAAATAGTCCTGCTTATAATTGCGGGACTATTTTTTTATACCAGGAATAAAAACACTAGCTCTTCTTGGTCTTTGTAAAATATAATTTTTCAAGTTTTGTGCCAAGATCCCAATAATCTCCATTAGCATAACACAATATATTGATCTTCTTAAAATCAGGTTCTCCCTCCTCATCTGTAAAATTGTCATCAAGATGAGTCGCTACTATCTTCCCGATAAACATATCGTGGGATTTAAATGATATTATGTCCTCAAGCGTGCATTCCATATTGATGGGGCACTGCTTTATAAGAGGTATATCAATAATGGATGCATCTATTTTTTCAAACCCCGTAAGGCTGAATTTATCTACTTTATCCCCATGTGTGGTCCCGCAGATATCTATTTCCCTTATATAGCCAGCTCCCGGTATTGCAATTCCAAATTGTTTTGTCTTTTTTATTGTTTCTCCTGAATACTTTCCCCTGGAAATATTTATATTTATCATATGTGGAGCAGCTTCTACGATACCCGTCCAAGATATCGGAATGATATTATCAGTTATATTGTCATTCTCCCTGAGGCGGGACGTGGCCAGAATCACGGGAAGCGGTGCAAGAAAATTTTTAACCCTTTTTAATATTGCCATAGATCCTCCATGTCCTATATTTAGATATTACATTTAAAATATATATCATTACCAAACATAAATATACAAATAATAATCAATATATTAAAATATTCTAGATTTATATAAATTGTTTTTTTAAATAATGAGATCAGTAGAGATAAAATTAAATAATATAGAAGGACTTCATGCAAGACCCGCCTCAAAACTGGTAGGGCTCTGCCATCGCTTTGGGTCGGTTATTATGATCTCGACCCATGAGGCAACGGCGGATGGAAAAAATATCACCGAGGTTCTGGGCCTTGGTGCCGAAATGGGAAATACTTTGACCATAAAGATAGATGGAAAAGACGAAGCCAATGCAGAAAAGGCCATAAAAGATTTATTTAGAACCGGAGCAGAATAAAAAATGAAAGTATTAAAGGGACTTCCAGTGTGCAGGGGAATAGCTATAGGGAAAATACTTAGATTTTCTTCTGAACCATTAAGAGAAAAAACTCTTCTCCAGAAATTATCAAAAGAATTTCATGATCTTGATCTTAGAGATATTGGAAGAATAAAGGTATTGAGAGACAGCCTCTTCCAGAAGATCAGCGGCAATGAAAATATTGAGGATCAGGTCATAGAATTTAGGAAGGTATTAAAACAGTCAAAGAGAGATCTTGTGTCTGCAAGGAAAAAACTTTCCAGAGACATCAGCGAAAAATTCTCAGAGATTATAGACTTTCAGATACTCGCATTAAAGGATTCGAATATATTTAACAGGACAATAGACCTGATCAAAGACTATAAGATCTCTGCCTACCTTGCAGTGTCAATAATATTTAATGAAAGAATAGAGTTATTAAGAAAAAGTAATAAGAAAAAATTCAGGAACCGGACCTATGACCTTGTGGACCTCTACAACAGGCTGGTATCTAATTTAAAAACTACAGATATGGAAAGAGACAGAACTGGAGCAAACAGTAAAGATGTTGATCTTATCTTAGTATCGAGGAGGATGTTTCCCACAGACCTTGCAAAAGTCGATCTTAAAAAAGTCAGGGGGATAGTAATTGAAAAACAAAACATGGACTCTCACACTTCGATACTTATAAAATCACTGAAGATCCCCTATCTGATAAAGATCAAAAAGAATGTAGATGAGATAATTGATGGACAGAGTGCGATCCTTGATGGTTTTAATGGAAAGCTTATCATCCAACCTGATGAGATCACTGATAAAAAATATAAAAAATATTCTAAAGAAAGTATCAAGAAGATCGGTTCATTTAAGAAAAAAAATAAAGGGCTCCCGGATATTCTTGCCAGTATAAATACAATTGAAGAAGCACAGCATGCAGCTTCAATGGGAGTCAGCGGTATCGGCCTCTTCAGGACTGAACTATCGTTTTTAAATGGAGATATAGGGCTTACGGTTGGTGACCAGTATAAAGCCTATAGCGATATACTGAGGCTTTTCCCGAATAAACCGGTCACGTTGAGGGCTCTTGACCTCAGTGGAGATAAGCAGGCATTTCTAAACCTGATATCAAACGAAACTCTTACACCGGGCGGGACCAGGTCACTTATCAGGAAGACCTGTAGTGCCCAACTGAAAGCGGCAATTGAAAAAATCAAGGCTACCTGTGCAACCAGG
>JAZFRP010000080.1:0-4845 GCA_036445715.1 Candidatus Humimicrobiaceae bacterium
AAGGCGGTCAACTACAAGATCCACACCATGGCCCTTTATCATCCTCTCGGTAATAAATGCGATATTTATTTCTTTCATCTTCTAATTATTCCTGTAAATCATTATTTTAAAAACTAATCTAGCATGATCCGGCAACTCCGGTATCAATAGAATACTATGACCCTATTAAGGTCATTTTTCCTCAACTTTAATTTATAAATCATATAATATCAACAATTTTATTTTAATAATACTTCTACATAATGTCTTACAAAAGTTGAGGTTTTAATCAGGCTTTACTTTGAATATTGTTTAAAATGAATTGTTTGTTATAATTTGTCTTAAACTGGATATAAATAGAGTTAAGCAAGAATTCTTAGGAGTTTTAATATATGAGAGATATCCTCGAATTTCCCCTGATCTCAATAGCAATTGTAAACCTGAATGGGAAAGATTATTTAGAAAACTGCCTGCAAAGTATCAGGAAGCTGGATTATCCGGATGACAAAATAGAAGTAGTCATTGTTGATAATGGCTCCAGCGACTCTTCCATAAGCTATCTAGAGTCAGAACACAAGCAGGTAAGACTTATAAAGAATGATAAGAATATGGGTTTTGCCTATGCTAATAATCAGGCTGCCGGGGCGGCAAAAGGTGAGTATATAGCATTCCTGAACAATGATACAAGAGTGGACAGTAAGTGGTTAATAGAGCTGCTCAAGCCCATCTATGGAGACAAGGAGACGGTAGCATCAGGATCAAAAGTGCTGTCGATGGATGGTAAGAAGCTGGATTTTGTGGGCGGGATGATAAATTTTGAGGGCAAAGGCTTCCAGATAGACTTCGACCTCCCAATTGAAAAGGACCTGCATAAGCAGTATAAATACCTTCCTTTTGCAAATGGCGGGGCCATGCTTATCAGGAGAGACATATTTCTTGACGTGGGCGGATTTGATGAAGATTTTTTTGCATATTATGAAGATGTGGACCTGGGCTGGAGATTATGGGTGCTGGGCTATAAGGTAATATTTGCACCAGATTCTATTGTATATCACCACCATCATGGAACATCCAGGATATTCAGTGAAGATAAGTTGAGATTCCTCAAGGAGAGGAATTCGCTATATTCCGTCTTTAAAAACTATGATGACAGTAATCTTGCAAGAGCATTTTCCGGGACACTTGCAAATATTTTTAACCGTGTTTTTGTTGACCTGGATTTTGACTACAGGAAATATTATGACTTATCAACGGTAAAAACAGCTGCTGAAGCGGACGGTGATCATAAGGCTGCTCCCGGTGGAAGCACCGCAGACAAAGAAGAAGTATGCATAGCAAAGGAGCCTTTAAGTTCCCTTGCTGCTGCAAAGAACTTTTTTGATGAGTTACCCCGGCTAATGGAAAAGAGGAAGAAAATACAGGGTGCAAGGAAAAGGGATGATAAAGCAGTCTTTGCATATTTTAAGGCCCAGTTCATGCCTGTCTCATCCGACCCTGTCTATCAAAGAAATCATATTGATATATTAGAGAGCCTTGGTATGCATAAGGTCTTTGAGAAAGAAATAAAAAGGACACTGGCCATAATAACAAGCGAAGTAGTGGCAAGTGAGATGGCAGGACCTGCTATAAGAGTATGGAATTTTGCAAAAGAACTTTCAGAACATATGAATGTGATACTTGCCATACCCAATAAGGCGGATCTTGGGCAGCAGGATTTTCAAATGGTCCAGTATAAAGATGAAGGACACTTAAAAGAAATAATAAAAGATGCAGACGTCCTCCTGTGTAATGGTATGACATTGTCAAAGTTCAGGAGCCTTAAAAATATGGGGAAATACCTGATAATAGATATCTATGACCCATATAATCTTGCCACGCTGGCTGAATACAGCAATGAGAATATGAAGGAAAGACTCGAGATCCATAAGTCGATCCAGAAATATTTTAATGAACAGTTCTATTATGGGGACTTTTTTATATGTGCATCAGACAGGCAGAGGGACTTCTGGCTGGGAATGCTTGCAGCGCTGAACAGGGTAAATCCATTTGCTTATAATATAGATCCTACGATGAAGCGGATGATAAGCGTTGTTCCCTTCGGGCTTCCCTCCAACAGGCCCATCCATACTGAAGATGTACTAAAGGGAAAGGTCAAAGGAATAAATAAGGGTGATTTTGTGATCATATGGGGAGGTGGCATCTATAATTGGTTTGACCCGCTTACCCTTGTGAAAGCTATGGCTGCCGTAAAGGAAAAAAGAAGTGATATCAAACTTTTCTTTATGGGTGTAAAGCATCCAAACCCTGAAGTAAAAGCTCTCCAGATGGTAAATGATACAGTAGAGCTTGCGAAAAAGCTGGAGCTCTATGATGAAAATATATTCTTTAATTTTGGCTGGGTAGATTATGGTGAGCGGCAGAACTATTTTCTTGAGTCAGATGCAGGCATCATAACCCATCCCGAGCATATAGAGACCAGGTTTTCATTCAGGACAAGGATACTGGATTATCTCTGGGCGGGTCTCCCGATCATATCAACAGAAGGAGATCATTTAAGCGACCTGGTAAAAATAAACAGGCTGGGGCTTGTGACAAAGGAAGGTTCTGCGGAAGAACTTGCAGAGGCAATACTTAAGCTGGCTGGAGACAGTAAGTTCCACCAGGAATGTGTGGAAAATACCACCAGGATAGCAGCAGACTTTACCTGGGACAAAGTCTGCAGGCCGATAATCGATTTTTGCAGGGACCCGGTCTCAAATGCCCTCAAATCAAATAATTCTCCGGACCCCCAGGGTGTGGAGGACAGCCGGGATCCCGGAAGCGGTAGGGATCCATCCGGAAGGAAATCAAAAAAGCGGCTTATGGGCAGGTTTTTTTACCACCTTTTCCGTAGTGGACCAAGGAGCACCACAAGATATATATCAAATTATATGAGCCAGAAATAGGCCTGGAAAGACAGTAGATGGATTCAATCAAAGAAGGACGGCAGGGGAATAATAAAAGGAAAAAAAGACAAATATTTTTCAGGGTTTTAAATATAGTGATCGTTACGGGTTTCGGTGCATTCCTTGTTTATTATCTTTTAAAACAGGTCAATATCGATGATATCAGGCAGGCTCTTCTTGGCATGTATAAACCGACTTTGGTAGGAGCCCTGGCTGTAATGCTTCTCAGTAATCTATTCAGGGCATACAGGAAAAAAATTCTTGTGGGCTCTGACCGGATAGGCATGGGGGATATGTTCCTGGTGGCGATGATAAGGAATGCATTCAATATGGTCCTTCCGGCAAGAACCGGCGAGCTTTCTTATATCTATGTGCTGACAAGGCGATTTAGGTTCCCATTGGAGATCGGTGTATCCACCCTGATGATAGTCCTGATATTCGATCTTGTAATAGTCTTTTCCCTTATACTTATCTCGATCATCATAGTCGGGATAAATGCTTATGCGATATCTTCTGTAACAGTAATAGCTATAGCCGTAGTACTCCTGGCAATATCCCTCCTTATTCTTTTTTATCTTTCAAATATTATAGATCTTGTACTCATAGCATATAGAAAACTTTTAACAAGGTTCAGGGTGTCTGAGGAAAAATTAATATTCAGGATCTATAAAAAGCTTCTGGATATCAATGTAAACCTGAGACTCATAAAGGCAAAAAAGATCTATTGGAAAGTATACCTTTCCTCGATCGCAACCAGGGTATTGAAATTTACCGGTTATTATCTTGTTATCCATGCAATACTGTCACCGATGGGATATACATTCGGTGACCTGAATTTCTGGGTAATACTACTTGCAACAGTGGCTGCGGAGATCTCGGCAGTACTGCCCACACATGCACTGGCAGGGTTCGGTACCTATGAAGGAGCTTTTGCCCTTGCATTTATCGTACTGGGCTTTACCCAGGAGATATCAATAATCGTAGGGTTTAGCTATCATTTGGTTGTACTGCTGTTTACGGTGTTACTGGGTATTATAGCAATGATAATAATCAGTATGCCTTTTTACCGGATTAAAAAGGATAAACTGATAAATAGTTAGTACCAGGTAGAATTTTACTTAGTATTATAAGATATTCTATATTAAAATATTTAACCTAAAGTAAATAGAAACTGATTTTTGGAAGAGCAATTCAGGTATGAACAAGACAAAGTCATTTTTTAAAAAAATAGGAAGGGGACTACTGACCCCGGAGATCTTTGAGGACAAGGGACTGTCCAGGAGATTTTATAAGTATTTTCTTTCCGGCATGCTTATAAGGCTTGCATTTCTGCCTTTCTTTTTTCAGCGCGACCTTCTTTCGACATACCAGAGGGCTGCAGAGACAGTGTTTACCGGAAACATGACATCATCTTTTCAACAGATACTTACAAATATAATACATTCTGCATATCTTTTTATTATTAAAAGCATTGTTCCTGCTGTCGGTGATTTTTTTCCTATCCTTCTGGATTCAGATACCTGGACTTCCTGGGTAGGATTTGTGAGCAGCTATAATGTATTTACTGTACTTACACTTTTCAAGATATTATATCTTATCTTTGACCTGGCCTGCATGTTCCTTATCCTGAGGCTTTCTTTTGATGATGACCCGGAAGGACGCCTGAATGTATTTAAATTCTGGATGTTTAATCCTGTATTGATATTTGTCCTGTATATATTTGCAAGACACGACATCATAGGGGTATTTGCAACCATTGTCGCCTTGATGCTGGCGAAGAAGTGTCGACCTCGAGTCGCCAGCAATTCTGCGCCCTACGCGAAGAATCTGAGCTCCGACAGAAGCTCGAGCATGCGCTCGCCGACGTGAAGTCGCTCCGCGGACTGCTGCCGATCTGCTGCAAGTGCAAGAAGATCCGCGA
>JAZFRP010000081.1:0-9550 GCA_036445715.1 Candidatus Humimicrobiaceae bacterium
TTAAACTATGATATAATAATATTAATAATGATCTAGCTTGAAGTTTATATGATCTGATTAATGAGATTAATATTAATTAAAAAAATAAAAGAGACAAAAGATTTATTTTCATTTATTTTCAAACCTGAAAAGGAGATCTCCTGGGAACCCGGACAATGTATTTTATATGAGATCCCTCATGATAATCCGGATGACCGGGGAATCTCAAGGCCTTTTTCCATATCCACTGCTCCATTTGAAAAAAATATAATGCTTACATCAAAATTTGATTTTGAAAAAGGCAGTTCCTTTAAAAGGGCACTTTTTAATCTAAAGACGGGTGATGAGGTAGAGGCCTCTGGCCCAATGGGTGATTTTGTCATTAAAAACTTTAAGGATAAATTAGTGTTTATGGCAGGAGGTGTCGGTATCACACCATTTCGCTCGATCCTTATAGATATTATAGAAAAAAGGGAAAATCCTGGAGTAATATTATTTTATGGAAATAAAGACAAAGATATTATTTTTAAGGATACTCTTGATAAACTGGCAGATAATAATATTTGGCTGAAAATACATTATATTTTAGAACCTCAATTCATTGACAGGGATATCGTGAGAAAGAATGTAAATGATCTTTATAATTCTTTTTACTATATATCAGGACCATTAAAAATGGTGCAGATCATGAAGGAAATGCTGTTGAAGATGAATATTGAAAGTAAGAATATAGTAGAAGACTATTTTTCCGGCTATTCTGATAAAAAATAATAAAGAGATTCTCCGGTAGAAGACAAACAAAATAAATCATATTTAAATAATAATATAGTATCCGATTATTTATAGTATCTGCAATTATCTATATTGATCCTGTCATTGCCATTAAACTTATATATTCTATTGCACAATAGCACTATTGTGTATATAATCGGTCTATGTTTTTTAAACTGGACAGTTTTGCACTGGTTGGGGTAGATGCAGTAAAAGTCACAATCGAGGTCCATCTCTCAAGGGGACTTCCGGGGCTGTACATTGTAGGACTCCCCGGAAAGGCAATAAATGAGGCAAGGCAGAGGGTTCGTTCTGCAATACTGAATAGTGGTTTTGAATTTCCTGTAAAGAAAATAATAATCAATCTATCACCTGCAGACATGAGAAAAGAGGGTTCGCTGTATGACCTGCCAATAGCGCTGGCTATACTTGCAGGGAGTGGGCAGATAAGTCCCGGCTGTTTTAATGATTCATGTTTCATCGGTGAGTTGTCTCTTGACGGAAAGATAAATCCGGTAAGGGGGCTTATCTCGATGACTGAAAAAGCAGTAGACCTTAAGAAGAAATACTTCTTTGTTCCCGCCATCAATGCAGAGCAGGCATCAGTTTTTAGGGAAATCGATATAATTGCATGCTTAAGCCTGAAAGAAACCATAAAAACAATAAACAGTGGAAGTCCCGGGGAAAATGCCTGCAGAAGGGCCGATCCAGACCTATCCTGCAATAATTGTGAAACAGACTTTAGTGAAGTCAAAGGCCAATTCAAAGCTAAACGGGCCATTGAATTGGCCGCAGTAGGAATGCATAATATACTTTTAATAGGACCCCCGGGGAGCGGTAAGACCATGCTTGCCAGGAGGATAGCAACTATAATGCCCTGCCTTGATCTCCAGCAGTGCATAGAGGTAACCAAGATCCAGAGCCTATGCAATGAAACAAGCAATGGGATCATTACGGACAGGCCATTTAAAAACCCCCATCACACTATAAGCAGGGCGGGACTTATTGGTGGAGGAGTCTATCCAAGACCGGGAGATATCAGCCTGGCCCACCGGGGGATATTGTTCCTTGATGAACTCTCGCAATTCCCTTCAAATCTGGTGGAGGATCTGAGACAGCCGCTTGAAAACAGGGAAGTCATAGTCACCCGGAACCAGGTATCATATTGTTTTCCTTCAAACTTTATGCTGGTGGTGGCTACAAATCCATGTCATTGCGGATTCTGGGGTGATAGGGAAAACAGGTGCAAGTGTTCAGAAAGGGAGATAAAGAGGTTCTGGAAGAATCTGTCAGGTCCGATAATGGACAGGATAGACATAAGGGTTTTTGTATCAAGACTAAAAGAAGAGGATTACATCAATACAGAATTAGGAGAAAACTCTGAAAAAATAAAGAAAAGAGTGGAGAGAGCTGTGGTGTTTCAGGGTAATAATAAAGACAGGAAGATAAAATATAATAGTGAAGCTGATGCGGCCACTATAAATAAGTGGCTTGCCGGAGACGAAAGATTGAGAAAGGCTGCATTTATGGTTGGAAAAAGGTTTAAGCTGTCGGCCAGGGGACTGTCAAGCATTTTGAAAGTATCACGGTCGATTGCGGATCTTGAAGAAAGTAAGGATATAGAAGACGAACATATACTGGAAGCAGCAGGCTATAGGGCGATTAAAACATATGGATAGATTATTAAAAGACATCCTTTTTATATTATATGATATGAAGATCAATGCATCTGACCTGGTAAAACAATACAGGAGAAACGGGGATGATATAAGGGCCGCTATAAATTATTTTAAAAACAATAAAAGTCCTGAAAGGTCACGGCAGCTGACTTTTGGAGGTTTTAAAGAAAATAAGAAAGAAATGGAAAATAATGGCGGCTCTGTGGGGATATTAGAATATGTAAAAAAACACAGGCTCGGGATCATGCATATAGGCAATAAAGATTATCCTCCTGACTTGCTTAATATATTTGTACCTCCCCCCGTACTTTATTACAGGGGTAAAAGACCTGATGATAAATTGTTTAATATTGCCGTAGTGGGAAGCAGGCGGTGCTCGCATTACGGCAGGGAAGTAGCTTCATATCTTAGCAGGAATCTTTCACGTATCGGTATAACCATAGTAAGTGGTCTTGCCCTTGGGATCGATGCTTCTGCCCACCGGGAGGCAGTAAAAGAAAAAGGCGGCAGCATAGCAGTTCTGGGAAATGGACCAGATATTATTTATCCACCCGAAAACAGGGATCTATACAAAGAGATTGAAGGAAACGGTACGATCATCACAGAATTTGCCCCGGGGACCCCGCCACTCAGGACAAATTTTCCAATACGCAATAGGATAATCAGTGGACTTTGCAAGGGTGTAATAATAATTGAAGCTGGACAGAGAAGCGGCGCAATGATAACAGGTGAGCTGGCACTGGGACAGGACAGGGAAGTATTTGCTGTACCTGGCAGTATATTCAGTCCCGGAAGCAGGGGATGCCACAAGCTCATTAAAAGTGGGGCAAAACTTATAGAGGACATAGACGACATACTTGATGAATTTGATCATCTTTTCAAGGAGAAAAATCATATAGCTGCTGAAGTGATAGATAAAAAAAACATTAGAAAACAGAAAAGACCCGGTGACATATCATTAAAGGATATTAAACTTGAACCTTTGCAGTCAAAGGTATTTGAAGTGATTGGATGCAGGGCCAAGAGTTTTGATGATATAAGTATTTGTTCAAGTTTGGAGGCGTCCAGGCTATTAAAGATATTATTATTCCTGGAGATGAATGGGATGATAAGGGAATATCCTGCAAACTATTACAGCAGGAGTACAAAGTGTGGTACATTCTAGCTACTAGTCTTTGTATTAGTAGAGGATTTCAATTAAAATAAAATCAAAATAATAAAAGATTAAGTTAACGTTAGGTGCAGAGGAGAGGTAGATGCCACTTTTTAGAAGAAAAAAAATAACAAGACCAAAAAATCAATTGGGAATGGCTTTGTATCAATATGACAGGATAGTGGGTAAAGAACTTGCGGGTTTCTTAAAATCCTTTGCTGCAGGGAAAAGTATGAACCCCGGGAGGGGGAATGCTATTCTTGAAGGTTCTATTTATAAACTGGATTATATACTTGAAGATATCTCGAAAAAGAACTTGAAAATAGACTATCGTTCCGATAAGACAAGATATGCAATAATCGAAATGATAAACGAGCTGAAAAAATATTTTAATAAAGCAAAAGAAAGAAATTTTGACGGAGAGCAGCTCCAAAATGATAAGACTATAAAAAATCCTGCGGAGATTGCTGAACTCAGGGAACAACTAAAGAAAAAAATGAAGGATATTGAAAGCGATTATATTTAATAATGGATCTGGGTGACAGCCTCGAGCTATATCTGAAATATCTAAGATATGAAAAAAACCTGACTCCAAATTCAATAAGGTCCTATACCAGGGATATTCTCCAGCTTCACAATTTTCTTGGTGCCAGCAAAAAAATCAATGATACATCACAATTGGATCTTGTAGTTTTCAGGAAGTTCTTAAGATCTATCGATGAAAACAAATATGCAAACCGGACAATTCTCAGGAAATATTCTTCATTTATTAATTATTTTCGTTTTCTTGAAGAAAATGATCTCATAGACATACAGCTGTCACAATTCATCAATGTTCCGAGGAAAAGGGAACGCCTTTATACCTTCCTTTCTGGAAAAGAAATGGAAAGACTTTTTGACTCCATGGAAGCAGGGGATTATCTTGATAATAAAAACCTGGGCAAGGGCCCGCAAAGCAGGAAAACTCTTATTGGCCTGCACAAAAGAAACCGCCTTATTATAGAGCTCATATATTCGACGGGTGCGAGGGTCAGCGAAGTAGAGAATATAAGGACCGGGGATATTGACCTTAAAAAAAACGAGATAAAAGTCACGGGAAAAGGCAGGAAGCAGAGGGTGGTCTATATTAATAATAAATGCCTCCATTGGCTGGGCATATATTTAAGGGAAAGCCGTCCCGAATTGTCATTTAATAAAAAAACCGGCACGCATTCAAGTGATCTGCATCTTTTACTAAACAGTAATGGCAGCAGGCTCTCCTCCAGGAGCATCAGGGAGATCGTCGGGAGATCTGTCCTGAGTGCAGGGATCAAAAAAAAGATCACCCCTCACAGTATCAGGCATAGTTTCGCTTCCCACTTACTTCAGGAAGGTGCAGGAATAAGGGAGATACAGGAGCTGCTGGGTCATGAGAATATTTCTACTACGGAGATATATTCCCATCTTGACATTAAGAAGATAAAAGACGATTATAGGCGCTTCCACCCCAGGGCAAAATAGACTGTAAGAGGCCCGGTAATCCATAATTTAAAATATAGTTGATTATTTACCAGAATATATATATTATGTTAGATTGAAGTTTGAAAAACACACATCACTTGTGGTAATATGGTGCGCAAATTTAATGTTAAAGTGGTGGAGGAAAACCATAATTAGGAGGTATTAGCTTGAGTGTCGTTACTATGAAACAACTCCTCGAAGTAGGAGTTCACTTTGGTCATCAGACCAAAAAATGGAATCCCAAAATGAAGAAGTATATACATGCTGCCAAAAACGGTATATATATAATCGATCTGACACAGACCCTTAGATTACTTCTGGAAGCATATGAGTATACAAAGAAGATCTCTGCAGATGGAGGTACAATACTTTTTGTAGGTACAAAGAAGCAGACACAGGACATAATCGAGAATTCAGCAAGTGAATGTGAGATGCCTTATGTCAAAAACAGGTGGCTTGGCGGGACATTGACTAATTTCGAGACCATCAGCAAGAGGGTCAGGCGAATAGTTGAGATCGAAGAAATGGAAGAATCAGGAATATTTGAAAAATTACCGAAAAAAGAAGTAATCGGTATTAAAAAAGAATATGATAAGCTGATGTATAATATCGGTGGTATCAGGGATATGAAAAGAATCCCTGACGTAGTATTCATAATCGATCCGAGCAAGGAAGTCATAGCAGTTAATGAAGCCATAAAACTCGGTATCCCGATAATAGCGATCACAGACACTAATTGTGATCCTGACTTGATAGATTTTGTGATCCCCGGCAATGATGATGCCATACGTTCTTGCGGCCTGATCACAAATGTTATTGCTGAAGGTGTCAAGCAGGGTGGGCAGGAGAAGGTAAAAAAAGATAACAGCCCTGAAGAAAAAGATGGCAAGAAGCTTGAAAAAGAAAAAAAAGAAGAAGATATTGAAGACTCACCAGATGAAAATGTCTGGACTTAATTAGGAGGAATAATGGAAATAAAACCTGGATTAGTAAAAGAATTAAGAATAAAAAGTAGCGCCGGTATGATGGATTGTAAAAAAGCCCTCCTGGAGTCAAAGGGTGATCTTGTTAAAGCGGAAAGCTTATTAAAGGAAAGAGGACTTGCACAAGCTTCAAAGAAAGCATCAAGAGCTGCAAAAGAAGGTATTATCGAAAGTTATATACATCACGGTTCAAAGATCGGTGTACTGGTTGAAGTGAACTGTGAGACAGATTTTGTTGCAAGAAATGAGATATTTAAATCATTGGTGCATGATATTGCACTTCATATAGCTGCTGCAGATCCGGCATATGTAACTATAGATGAAGTACCTGCTGATGAAATTGAAAAAGAAAAAGAGATATTTAAGAAGCAGGCTCTAAATGATGGAAAACCTGAAAAGATCGTGGAGAAGATAGCAGAAGGCAAAATAAGGAAATACTATGAAGAAAGAGTTCTCCTAGAACAGGCTTTTGTAAAAGATCCCGATAAGAAGATCGATGACCTGCTTAAAGAAAATATAGCAAAGATCGGCGAGAATATAGTAATAAAGAGATTCTGCAGATTTGTTCTTGGAGAAGACTAAAATACTGTATAATTTATTTACTTTCATTAATTGTCAATAAAATATTGTATCTATTTGCATATGGCTGGTTCAAAATACAAAAGAGTTCTCTTAAAGATCAGCGGTGAAGCTTTGCTGGGGAATGATGGCCATGGGATAGACCCCGTTATTACAACCGGAATTGCTGTCCAGATAAAGGAAGTAATTGAGATGGGTGTTGAGATAGCAGTAGTTATCGGCGGAGGCAATTTCTGGAGGGGAACATCAGCCAGTGCAAATGGAATGGATCGCAATACTGCGGACCATATAGGGATGCTCGCCACGATAATGAATGCCCTGGGACTACAGAACGCATTAGAAAAGATTGGAGTGTTTACCAGGGTGCAGTCTGCAATATCATTGCAGGAAGTAGCAGAACCCTTTATCAGGAGAAGAGCAGTACGGCATCTGGAAAAAAAGAGAGTAGTGATCTTTGCCGGTGGAACCGGAAATCCTTATTTTACGACTGATACAGCAGCAGCATTAAGGGCCCTTGAAATAAATGCTGAAATCATTTTTAAAGCAACAAAAGTAGATGGCGTATATGACAAGGACCCGCTTAAATACAAGGATGCAAAAAAGTATGACAGCCTGAGCTATATCGAAGTCCTTAATAAAAATCTCAGGGTAATGGATTCTACTGCAATATCACTTTGCAGGGAAAATAATCTGCCAATTATAGTTTTTGATTTAACCATGCCTGGAAATATCAAAGGTGTTATAATGGGAAATAAGATTGGAACTTTAGTATCAAAGGGGTGACCATGAAAGACAGGATCATATCTGAAGCAAAGAATAAGATGAATCATTCGGTGGAAAATACTCAGCATGAATTTAATACAATAAGGACAGGCCGTGCATCAGTAGCTCTTTTGGACAATATCTATATTGATTATTATGGAACCAGGACACTGATAAAGCATGCAGCAAATATTAATGTTCCTGAAGCAAGGATGATAGTGATAGCTCCCTATGAACCAAAATTTTTGCAAGAGATCGAAACACAGATAACCAAGTCAGACCTGGGTATAAATCCTACAAATGATGGAAAATCCATAAGACTTTCTATTCCTCCTTTAAATGAAGAGAGAAGGCTGGAACTTGTAAAACTTGTAAAGAAAATTGCTGAAGACGGAAGAGTGGGAATAAGGAATATCCGCAGGGACAGCAATGATGAGTTCAAGAAGCTGGAATCAAATAGTGATATTACTGAGGATGACCTCAAGCTTTCCCAGAAAGAGGTTCAGGACATAACTGATGAATTTATCCTTAAGATAAACAGCGCCCTCGAACTGAAGGAAAAGGAAATAATGGAAGTGTAGGTAGTATATATTGAGTTTGTTTTCTTCAATATTTTCTTCAAAAAAGCAGCCTTCGCAGGACAAAACCATAAGAAACAATATTCCCAAACATATTGCAGTAATAATGGACGGTAATGGCAGGTGGGCCACAAAGCGACATTTACCGCGGTCTGCGGGTCACAGGGCAGGGGTAGAGTCATTAAGGGAGATCATAAATACATGCATAGAACTTGGGGTAGATTACCTTACAGTGTACTCACTTTCCAGCGAGAACTGGAAAAGACCAGAGAGTGAGATAAAGTTCCTGATGAAGCTGTTTCTTATAACGATCAAAAAAGAACTGAGGCTTCTTATGGAATATGGAGTAAGATTAAGATTGGTCGGCGATAGAAAATCCCTTCCGGCAGAGGTAGTCAAGGCATATGAAGATGCAGAAAAGAAGACATCTGAAAATACTAAACTAAATTTTAATATTGCCCTTAATTATGGTTCACGACAGGAAATTCTTGATGCTTTCAAGATACTGGGAGTGAAAATAAAAAGCGGTGAATTAGATATTGAAAATATTAGTTTGAAAGACCTCTCTGACAATCTTTACACTAAAGGTATTCCTGACCCGGACTTTCTTATTAGGACAAGTGGTGAACACAGGATAAGTAATTTCCTTTTATGGCAGATATCCTATTCCGAACTTTATTTCACGAAAGTACTGTGGCCCGATTTTAGGCGGAAACACTTTTTAAAGGCAATAAATGAATACCAGAAACGGAACAGGAGATTTGGAAAACTATGACAGGCGGAGACATTAAATGATCGTTTTACAGTACTTATTAGCAATACTCGGCCTATCCTTAATAATAGTAGTCCATGAATTCGGCCACTTTATTTTTGCCAGGGCCGGAAGGATGTATATACATGAATTCTTCATCGGTTTTGGCCCAAGGTTATTTAAATTTAAATCAAAAGCCGGTACTGTCTATGGCCTTAAAGCAATACCTGTAGGAGGATATGTAAAAGTAATGGGAATGGACCGTAATGAGATCATCCCTGAAGATAAAGAGGGAATGTCCTATCAGGGCAAACCATTCTATAAGAAGTTTTTTACAATATTTGGCGGAGCAGGTTTTAATGTCATATTTGCCATAATACTCATAGGAATATTCCTTTCAATGGGCACATATGAACCTGGTACTACTATTGATTATATCCAACCGGAAACACCTGCCGAGATATCAGGACTGCAGATTGGTGATAAAGTTATCGCAATAGATGGAGAAAAGATCGGTACATGGGATGAATTTGCAGCATTGACCCAGAGTAGGCCCGGTGAGGAAGTAGTCTATTCTATTATAAGGGATGGCCGTGAGATCGAAGTCACTCCTGTTCTAGATACAGTTGAGGGCGCGGGATATCTCGGGATAAGTCCTGAATATGTGAGAATATATATGAGTTTTCCACAAGTCCTAAAGGAAAGTTTTGTGATGACATGGGATATAATAACCACTTATGTTAAATTATTTGGAAAACTTTTTACCGGACAGATACCTTTTGACCAGGCAAGACCTGTGTCCCCGATAGGGGTAG
>JAZFRP010000082.1:0-8882 GCA_036445715.1 Candidatus Humimicrobiaceae bacterium
TTCAGATGAACTATTTAGAAATTAAAGATATGATCGACAGGTCCGGATCCGGAAAGATGGTCCTCGATTTTAATGTATCCGGGCTTAATTCATTGGGGACAGGCGGGAAAGCAGCTGCACTGATCACGATGGATTCATTAGAAGGATCATTGTCCATCCTGGAACTGCTAGAGTCCAATAGTATGGATTATGCCATTATGGGTTCAGGCACCAATGTAGTTTTGCCGGGTGGAGCGTTCGGGACCATAATAGTGAAGCTTGGAAAAAGTTTTGATCATTGTGTTTTTGAAGCTGATGGTACGATTTGTGCCGGTGGGACATTCAGTACACAGACCCTGGTGATGAAAGCAGCAAGAAAAGGATATGACTTTTCACCCCTGGCAGGCATACCCGGAACAATAGGGGGAGCAGTATCAGGGAATAGCGGAACCGGCTCACAGGGTATCTGTGATTATATTATTACCTTAAAAGCAATTTTTAAATATAATGATAAAATAGTCTATGATGAGATAGACTCAGCAAATATAGAATACAGCTACAGGTCCTTTAAACTAAAGGGTCTTATCGCGATAACAGGGCTGATACTCAAAGCCCGGGAGGATAAAGCTGAAAATATTTTATCAGCTATACAAAATGGTATAGTGAAGAGAAAACTATCGCAACCGGTCAGAGCAAAGACCTGCGGCTGTTTTTTTAAAAATCCGCAGGGAATAAAAAAGTCAGCAGGTGCTATGATAGATGAATGCGGCCTTAAAAATTTTTATTATGGAGGAGCAAAGGTCTCAAATAAACATGCTAATTTTATTGAGAATTCCGGAAATGCGACCAGTGAAGATATTATTGTATTATCGAGGATAATAAAAGACAGGGTAAAGGCAAAATTTGATATTGAACTTGAACATGAAGTCAGGATGATAGGATTTTAAACATGGCTAAACTGGCTAAACGGTTTTCAAAAATCGGGATAAGAGGACAAAAAAATAAAAAAATAGGTGTCCTTGCGGGAGGCCTGTCTTCTGAGAGGGATATCTCTTTAAAGACCGGAAGAAACATTTTTGAGTCTTTAAAAAGATCCGGGTATAATGCTGATTTTATTGATGTAGGAGTGGACCTGCTGGAAAAAATCAGATCGGTAGATATTGCTTTTTTGGCCCTTCACGGAAGATTTGGTGAGGATGGTACCGTGCAGGGAATGCTTGAACTTCTAAAAATACCGTATACCGGTTCCGGTGTCCTTTCCAGTGCTGTGGTACTCGATAAGATACTTTCTAAAAAGATCTTTATTCAAGAAGATATCCCAACCCCACCATTTATTGAACTTGACCTCAATGACCCGATACCGGAACTTGATGGTTTAAATGAAGAAATAGGAGTAAAAACAGGCTATCCACTTGTAGTCAAGCCAAATTCTGAAGGTTCGACAATAGGGATCAAAACCATATATGACTCATCTCAATTAGAAGATGGCATAAAGGAAGCAGCCAGGTACGATAAAAGAATACTCCTTGAGAAATATATAAAGGGACGGGAGCTGACTGTAGGAATAATAGGATTAGAACCCGAGACACTCCCGATTATTGAAATAAAACCCAAAAGTGGTTTTTTTGATTTTGATTCCAAATATAAAAATAATCTCACAGAATATATCATACCTGCAGACCTGGAAAAAGGAATTGCAGAAAATATAATGGAGATCTCAATGAACTGCCACAAGATCCTGGGGTGCAGCGGTATCTCAAGAGTCGATTTTATTCTCGACAGCGAAGGTACTCCTTATGTCCTGGAAATAAACACAATGCCCGGGATGACATCTACAAGTCTCGTACCAATGGCTGCCAGTGCAGTGGGGATCAGTTTTGACTTACTTGTAGAAATAATACTGGATAGTGCCAAATTAAAGATATAATACGTGGGAAAATCAAAAAAAGTTGAAAACCTCATAAAGATCAGGAAAAGAAAGATATTGATTCGAAGATTTTGGCTGGTGATGAGGGTTTTGTTAGCAGTCTGTCTCCTAGCGGCTGCTGTTTGGGGTTTAAATTATTTTTATAATAGCAGCTACTTTAAGATCAAATCATTAAGTATCGAAGGAAATACCCATTATGATGAAGATACTCTGGACAAGTTTACAATAGATATCCCAGGGACCAATATATTTGAGGTAAATAAAAAAGACATAGAAGACTCTCTTGGAACTGGCCTGGTCTGGATAAAATCAGTAGAACTAAGAAAAATATTCCCTGACAGTATAACTATAATGATACAGGAAAGAAATCCTGCACTTATGGCCAGCTATAAAAATGATTTCTATCTTCTAGATGATGAAGGTTTAATACTGGAAAAAATCAGTTTTGATGATCTTGATAGTTATGGAGATTTAATACTGGTCAGGGATGTTTTTGATTATAAATTGGACCCCGGAGAAGCTATTGCTGCAAAGAACATACTTAGCTGTGCAAGCATATACAATATAATGGACGAAGAAGTCAGGGCACTTATAAAAGAAGCTGGGATTGAAGAGAATATTGCAGGTGATATTTTTTTTATAACATATAATAATGAAAAGATAGTATTTGGCGACAGTAATGAAATAATAAAGAAAATTGAAGTATTAAAGCTATTGTTAAAACAGGAAACAAAATATAATATAATAGATTTAAGGAACCCTGAGAACCCAGTGGTAAAAGAATAGTCGGAGGTCTTTTTGTCAGTCAATGATGAGTATATGGTGGGTATAGATATCGGAACCACGAAAGTTACCACCCTTATAGGTAATTTTGGGAAAAACAATACTTTAAAAATAAAAGGATATGGTATTTCTGAATGCAGGGGCATGAAAAAGGGCCTGATCGTAGATATAAATGAGGCAACAAAATCAATCTTAAAATCTGTCGATCAGGCGGAGAGGTCAACGAAGACTTTTATAGATAAGGCATTTATAGGGATAACGGGAAAGCATATTTCTTTTATCAGCAATTGGAGCGAGACAAGTGTAAATTCTCCCAATCATCTAATAAGAAAAGTCGATGTTGACAGACTTTTAATCCAGGCAAACAAGGTAAACATATCTTCCTCTAATGAAATAATCCATACACTTATAAAACAGTTTGTAATAGATGATGAAAAGGGTATTATAGACCCTATAGGATTATCAGCCAGAAAACTTGCTGTAGAATTGTTAGCGATCTACGGATCGTCTTCACAGGTAAATAATATTATAAACAGCATAAAGAATTCAAAAATAGAAGTACAGGATATTATACTGGAAGCCCTGGCCTCCAGTGAAGCTGTTTTGACCCCTGAGGAAAAGGAAAGCGGAGTCATACTTCTTGATATTGGTGGGGGAACTACAGATGTTGCATTGTATAAGGACAAAAAGATGATCTTTACTTACTGCCTTCCTGTCGGAGGTAATCTTGTGACCAATGATATATCTATTGGATTAAATATTACTTTTCCAAAAGCTGAAGATATCAAGAAAAAATATGCGAATGTGGATTATAATTTTTATGAAAGTTTAAACAAAGTCAATATGGAAGAAATAAAGATCAACCGGAATAAGACTACCCTGAATATTAGATTATATAATATTGTAAATTCAAGAGCCCGGGAGATGATGGTGCTGATAAAAGAAAAGATTGAAGAATATGGATTTTTGCATTCTGCACCATGTGGAGTTGTATTAACGGGAGGAACATCCCAGCTAAAAGGGCTAAAGGCACTTACTGCTTCGATCTTCGATTTACCTGTCCGGCTTGGTCTTCCCAATGATGTCGATGGGCCGGCTGAAGTCATAAATGATCCCATTTATTCTACAGGTGTAGGACTTTTGAAATATGCTTATCAGCTGGAAAATTTTGCTGAATTTGAGAAACTGGATGAGAGTACCGGAAGTGATGGATTTTTAGATAGATTTAGAAGTTTTATTTCAAAAATTTTAAAAAATTAATACAGGGGGTATTAAAGTGACTTTGGATTTTGATAAAAGCTATTATGCCGTTATAAGAGTATTAGGTGTCGGGGGTGGTGGCAGTAATGCTATAAACCGGATGATGGAAGACAATCTGACGGGATGTGAATTTGTTGCTATCAACACTGATGCACAGGCTTTGATGATGTCAAATGCAGACCGGAAAGTACTGGTTGGTGAGACAGGGCTTGGCGCCGGATCAAATCCAGAAATCGGGAAAATGGCGGCGGAGAAGTCGATTGAAGAGATAAAGGAAACAGTCAAAGATGCAGATATGGTATTTATTGCCCTTGGAGAAGGCGGGGGGACAGGTACAGGAGCTGCCCCCGTTATAGCTAAAGCTGCCAGGGAGGCAGGATGCCTTACAGTTGCCGTTGTCACAAAACCATTTTCTTTTGAAGGACGAAAAAGAATGGCACAGGCAGAGGAAGGCATAAAGATCATGAGACCAATGGTAGATACCCTTATAGTCATCCCGAACGATAAGCTTCTTGAAATAGCTGATGATAATACTACTCTTCTTCATGCATTTAAACTTGCTGATAATGTTTTAAAGGCTGGCGTAAGGGGGGTAACAGACTTAATAACTTTACCGGGCCTTATAAATCTTGATTTTGCAGATGTCAGGTCAATAATAAAAGATGCGGGAAACGCACTTCTTGGTGAGGGTATCGCATCTGGAGACAATAGAGCCATAAAAGCAGCCCAAAATGCAATAAACAGTCCCCTGATAGAAGAATCGATCGATGGAGCCACAGGAATACTCTTAAACATCTCCGGCGGCCCGGACCTGAAATTATTTGAAATAAATGAGGCTGCTGAAATAATCAGGAATGCCTCCAGTCCTGATGCAAATATAATCTTTGGTTCTGTTATAGATGAAGCAATGAATGATAAAATAAAAGTGACGATAATTGCAACTGGCTTTTCATCTTCAAAGGGCAGGACCTCCCGATCCGGTAAAGAAGAAAAAGCTGAAGAAAAAATAGATATAAATAAAAAACTTGATGTATTCGAAGAAGAGATATTAGAAGATAAAAAAGATACAAAGATAGACAAATTTCCTGATGATGATTTTGGATCAATAGATGACGACTACCTCGATGTACCTACTTTTCTAAGGAAAGATAAAAAATAAAGCATACCGTTTATGTTAAATATTGAGAAGATATTAGTTAAAGGAATTAATATCTTTAGCCATCCTGTTTGTGAGCAAAATGAGTTATTTTGTGGTTTCACTACAAGGGATGGGGGATTTAGCCGCAAACCTTTTGATACACTCAATCTTGCATATCATGTAGGTGATGACGATAGATCAGTTCTGAAAAACCGGCAGTTGCTCATCGAAAAAATACTGGGCCCGGGACCTGAGCTTATCTATTCTGCGCTCCAGGTCCACGGAGATAATGTTCTTTATGTAGATAGATATACCGAACATGAAAATGGTAAGATACCCGTTAAAGCTGACAGTTTGATAACAGATGACAGTAATGTACCTATTATGGTATTGGGTGCCGATTGCAGCTTGATCATCGTAATAGATATAAAAGAAAAAGCAGTAGGCGTCGTGCATGCGGGATGGAGGGGTACGCTTAATGGGGTACTCGGGAAAACACTGCTTGAATTTAAAAAACGCTTTAATTCATCTCCTGAAAACATCCTCATCTTTTTTGGTCCGAGCATAAGGAGTTGCTGCTATAAGGTAGATAACATTCTAATAGACCGGTTTAGGGAAAAATTTGGTAGAGGGGATTATTATTTTAATGATTATAAAGAGGGTAAAGATTTCTTTCTTGATATTATTAAGTTAAACTTGATTCACTTAAAAGATTTTGGTATACAGAAAGATAATATTTTCGATGCCGGACAATGCACCAGTTGTAGCAATGGACTTTTCTCCTATAGGAGGGAGAATAATACTGGCCGCCAGGCAGCGATTGCAATGATACATTGATATATTATGGCCGGGTTCCTGGATATGGAAGTAAATATGATTGCAATGAATTTTTTAACCGAAGAAAAAGAAAATAAGAGTTTTTTGAAGTACAGGGAAAATATTTCCTCCCTCAAGAAAGACATTGGGGATGCATGCAGGAATTCCGGGAGGAGTCCGGAAGATATAACCATAATAGCCGCCACCAAATATGTTGGTCCTGAAGGGGTCGCCATAGTGCATAAACTAGGAATAAATGATTTCGGTGAAAACAGGTCAGATGAATTATCAAATAAGAAAAGGGCCCTGTCTGGGGAGTCTAACTGGCACTTCATCGGACACTTACAGACCAGGAAAGCAAAAACAGTGGTCCCGCTTGTCGAGTATATTCATTCCATCGATAGTCTTAAAACATTAGAGAAGGTTGGAAAAGAATCAAAAAAAATAAATAAGATACAAAAAGTCCTGATAGAAATAAATATTTCCGGAGAACAGACAAAATATGGTTTGGACAGGGATCATGTGAGTTCATTTATCAATGATTCGTCAAAGATCAAAGATATTGAGATAAAGGGTTTTATGACGATGGCACCATATACTGATGATATGAAGCATATTAGACAGATATTCAAGAGCTTAAGATTTTTAAGGGAAGAGATGTCCGTTTTTTTCCCGGGAATGGACCTGCCGGAACTATCAATGGGGATGAGTAATGATTTTAAAATAGCAATTGAAGAAGGAGCCACAATGATAAGGGTCGGCTCTAATATTTTCAAATAGGAGCCTGTTCTCGGACAGGCTCCTGGATCAACTGATTTTGGGAGGATAAATGAAAGGATTTTTTAAAAAGACTTTGTCTTTCTTCGGACTGGCAGATGAAGAAGAAATTGAGATGGAAACTGAGAACGGTAATAGTTTAACTGATAGAAAAAAGATAGATGAGATGAGGCGTAGAAAAATAGATCCCGGGATATCAAAGAGGGTCTCAAGGAAAAAAGTCTCCCTCATAAGCAGTGTGAGAGAAAGCAGGAAGGCAAAGGTATTTATTGCAGAACCAAAAGAATTTGATGAAATACAGGGAATAGCTGATAATTTCAAAAATGATATTCCCATAATCATTAATCTCCAGCGGGTGGACCAGGATATTTCTAAAAGAATAATAGATTTTTGTAGTGGCCTTACCTATGCGCTTGAAGGAGATATAAAAAAAGTTGCAGACAGGGTTTTCTTGATAACCCCGTCAAATATTGAAGTCAATTCAAAGGAAAATGAGTTCTTGAGCGAGGAGGGATTCTTTAAGCCTTTTTAATTAAGAAGACCTGACTGAGAGGTAAGGATTTTGAAAAGATATAGGATCATATTTATAGGATGCGGCAATATGGGTGAAGCTATCTTGAAGGGAATTATTACTTCAGGATATATGGAGCCTAAGGATATAACTTTTTATGAATTAGATAAAAAAAGGATCAAATATATAGAGAAGACCTATGCGGTTGAGAGTATTGGTAGTATTAGTGCAGGTGTCAGTGGTTCAGAGTATGTTCTTCTTGCCGTAAAACCGCAGAATATCAAACAGGTACTAATGGAGGTAAAGGAATATTTTAATAAGGATAGTAATTCCTTAATAAGCATAGCTGCAGGTGTTTCTACTGATTTTATTGAAAAAAGCCTTGGCTGTGAATGTTCAGTAATGAGGGTAATGCCAAATGCACCGGCACTTTTTAATAGAGGGATGGCCGCCATAAGTAGTGGGCGGTATTCTAATGAAAAAGACCGGCAGTTTACCAGGGATCTTATGGATAAGGTCGGGGAGTGCATTATGATCGATGAGGAACTTCAAAATATATCCACAGCTATAAGCGGAAGTGGACCGGCATACTATTTCCTGTTCTGTAAATACATGATAGAGGCGGCAGTGAAGAATGGGATGCCGGAAGATGGCGCCAGGACACTGGTGACTGAGACAATGATTGGCTCCGGCATTATGATAAAAAGGTCCGGCCTGGAAATTGACAAACTTATTTCAAGGGTAGTCTCACCAGGAGGAACTACTGAGAAAGCCCTGCAAGTCTTCTCTGATAAATTTCTCGGAGATATAATATCACGTGCAGTTGGAGATGCATCAAAAAGGGCTCTTGAACTGGAACATGAACTCAATAAATAATAATGATTTTAATAATAGGGCGGTAAATATTGGAGATTTTTGTAGCAATACTTATAATAATTTTAAGAATATATACATATATTCTACTTCTAAGGATCATTCTTTCATGGTTCAGGATAATGCCCAGGGGAAGGATATGGGGTAGGGCATATAAGCTTCTGGAGGATATTACTGAACCATTCTTGCAATTATTCAGGAGGTTTGTTCCCCTGGTAAGAATGGGGAGATCGTATTTAGATCTTTCTTATATTGCAGCAATTTTAGTGGTACAATTACTTGTAATACTTCTAAGATATGTAGTTTTAAGATATATATAGCAATGATATATAGAAATAAAAGGATTTATGGAGGTAGTTTTGAATATTAATTCTGAAAATATACAGAAAAAAGAATTTCATATAGTATTTAAGGGATATAAACCTGAAGAAGTAGATAAATTTTTAGATCTGCTCTCAATTGAGTTTGATAAGCTTCGAAAGAAAGTGGAAGAACTTGAAGAAAATGTTGACAGCATTAAATATGAGGGCGACAAAGAATCTATAAAAATGAAAAGAGTAATACAGGAAGCTCTTGTATCTGCACATAAAGTTGCTGAAGAAATAAAACAAAAGGCAAAAATAGAAGCAGAAGAACTGGTAAGCAAGAAAAGATCAGAGGAAGAACAAGCCATTACAAAGATCAAGACAGAAAAAGAAATGCTTCAGCAAAGCATAGCCAGGCTTAAAGAGGATTATGATAATTTCAAGGGTCAAATATCAAAGTTTGCCGATGATTTCAAGCAAAAGACATTAAGCATCGGAGATATACAACTGAAT
>JAZFRP010000083.1:0-15002 GCA_036445715.1 Candidatus Humimicrobiaceae bacterium
TTGAATTCCTGCAGTCCAGGAGTGTCTGTTGTCAATATTGATAATGGTTTTGGCGCAGGATATTCAGCAGGAATAATAAATCGCAATAAAAAATAAACCGGCTTAATATTTGTATCCGGAAAAAACAGCTAAAATTTTTAAAGATTATCCTCTGCAGATGTGTAATATTGTCCTAGATATATTATAATAGGAATATTAATTATAAAGAAGATATATAGAATTCTCTATATAAAATGTTTAATAATATTATTAAGATAAATTAGTAGTATATGGTTGAATTAGATTTTAAAAAACAGAAGATCGGTGAGATCCTTATAAATAAAAAACTTATCACGGAAACACAGCTGGATGAGTCTCTTGGAATACAAAAAAAGACCGGTGAAAAACTTGGTGAGATACTTATAAGGAGAGGCTTCATAAGTGATAGGACACTTATAGAACTGGTGTCTTTCCAGAGGGGATTTGACGCAGTTGAGCTTTCAAGTATACAGGATAATATAGACCAGGCTGCATCAAATCTCATTTCAAAGGATTTTGCATTTAAGAGAAAAGTCTTTCCATTCAAGCTTACAGACAGTACCCTGCATGTTGCAATGACCGATCCAAGGGATATAAACGCTATTGACGAGATAAGACTCCTTACAGGATATAATGTTAAACCTTTTATATCTTCAGAAAAAGAGATAAATGATATCATCAAGCGCTACACTTCAGATGATTACAGTTTAAAAGAAGTCCAGGAGATCATGAAAGATGAGGATCTCACTATTTCTGAAAAGTATGAGGAGGATCTTGTAGAAAAGAATCCCCTTGTGAGGCTTGCAAACCAGATAATACTTAAGGCAATATCACTCAGGGCAAGTGATGTCCATATAGAACCACAGGAAAAAAGCTGCACAATAAGATTCAGGGTAGACGGTGTTCTTCAAAAGATAAAAGATGTTCCGAAGACGATTCAAAGACTTCTGATCTCCCGTTATAAGATCATGGGTGGTCTTGATATAACTGAAAACAGACTCCCACAGGATGGCAGGGGTTCCATTAATTTTCAAAACAGGATGATAGACCTCCGATTTGCTTCCATTCCTTCTGTGTATGGTGAGAACATCACAGTAAGGATACTTGACAGGGACGATAGTGTATTTGACCTGAATAAAAGCGGCATGCTTCCGGAAGATTTTAAGGTTTATAACAAAATGATTTCAATTCCTCATGGTTCAATAATGATAACGGGTCCTACCGGTTCCGGAAAGACAACGACATTATATGCAAGCCTTAGCCGCATTGCAGATGTTGGAAAAAAAATATTCACTATTGAGGATCCGGTTGAATACAGGTTCCCCCAGATAATACAGGTCCAGGTGAACCAGAAGATAAATCTTGATTTTTCAAGGGGACTCCGGGCAATGCTCCGTAGTGACCCTGATATCATAATGGTGGGCGAGATCAGAGATCTTGAGACTGCAAAGGTCGCTATGGAAGCTTCCATAACCGGACATCTTGTCCTGACAACGCTTCACACCAATGATGCGCCATCAAGTCTTACCAGACTGCTGGAGATGGGACTGGAGTCCTATATGATATCATCTGCTGTAAAATGTATAGTAGCACAAAGACTTGTAAGAAAACTCTGTGAAAACTGCAAGAAAGAAACCGACATCTCAGGTATTCCTCTTGATAAAGAGATTGCTCCAATACTTAAGGGGAAAAAGGTATTTACCAGTGAAGGCTGCACCAGGTGCAATGATTCTGGTTATTTCGGAAGGATCGGTATTTTTTCGGTATTGGTGGTATCAAAAAAGATCAGGGAGATGCTTCTTGATAGAAAGAGTACAGACATGATCAAGGAAGTTGCCAGGAAAGAAGGAATGAGGACACTACCTGAGGCTGCGGCAGAGAAAATAGCAGATGGTGTTACTTCACTTGATGAGATGTACCGCGTAGTGATGTAGCTTTAAATTATTATTTTATTATTTCAAATATTACGGACAGGCTCCTAACTTCTTATTAATATGGTTAAAGATAATTTCGTTCACTTACATGTCCATAGTGAATATTCATTGCTGGATGGCGCAGCGAGAATAAAAGGATTGGTAGAAAAAGCTGTCAGGCTCGGGATGCCTGCAGTGGCTCTTACTGATCACGGGGTGATGTATGGAGTCGTAGAATTTTATAGAGCTGCCAAAAAGGCAGGCATAAAACCCATAATCGGGTGCGAAGTCTACATGGCTCCGAAAAGCCGTTTTGAAAAACAGGTCACTAAGGGTAAGAGGGAAGGTACCACCTATCACTTAACTCTTCTGGCAATGAATAACCAGGGATATCAAAACCTGATGAGACTTGCCAGCTTTGGTTTTCTCGAAGGGTTTTATTATAAACCCAGGATCGATAAAGAATTACTTGAGAAATATCATGAAGGACTGATAGCATTAAGTGGATGTATTGCCGGAGAAATACCCAGGCACATAATTTCAGGCAATGATGCTGCTGCTGCCGATACACTGAAAAGTTTTATCAGTATTTTTGGAAAAGATAATTTCTATCTTGAGCTTCAGGATTCAGGCATACCGGAACAAAAAGATGCAAACAAAGGACTGGTCAAGCTGTCAAAAGAATATGATGTACCCCTTGTGGCAACAAATGATGTCCATTATCTGGAAAAGCAAGATACCGGTTTTCATGATGTCCTTCTCTGCATCCAGACAGGATCCACAATAAACGAGACAGAAAGATTAAAGTTTTCTACCGACCAGTATTACTTCAAAGATTTTAAAGAGATGTCCGGTCTTTTTCCCGAACAGGAAGAGGCAATAAAAAATACTCTAAAAATAGCTGAAAGATGTAATCTTGAAATGGATTTTGGGAAGAACCTCATACCTGCATTTAAAACTCCCGGGAACATAAAACCTGAAAAATACCTGGAAGATCTTTGTGCTGAAGGTGCAAAAAAGAGGTATGGGAGCATATCCGGGGAAGTTGAAGATAGGATAAAAAAAGAGATCGATGTGATCGAGAAAATGGGCTTTGCCCAGTATTTCCTCATTGTCTGGGATTTTGTACATTTTGCAAAAGAAAATAAGATCAGGGTAGGACCGGGAAGAGGTTCTGCTGCAGGCAGTATAGTCTCATACTGTCTGGGGATAACAGATATCGAACCCCTTAAATATGGACTTCTTTTTGAGAGGTTCTTGAACGAGGAACGTAAAAGTATGCCTGATATAGATATTGACTTCTGCTATGAAAAAAGGGGACAGGTAATAAAATATGTTACAGAAAAATATGGAGAAAACAGGGTTGCACAGCTGATCACATTTGGGACAATGGCTGCAAGACAAGCGATCAGGGATGCCGGCAGGGTGATGGAGGTCCCTTATGCGGAGGTCGATAGAATTGCTAAAATGATCCCGACGGAATTAAATGTTACCATAAAAAATTCACTTGAAATGGCTCCTGAATTAAAAGAAGCATATGATAATGATTACAGGATGAAAGAAGTCATAGATATGGCCGTATCACTTGAGGGAATGGCCCGCCAGGACTCAATACATGCAGCAGGTGTTGTCATATCCGCAGAAGACCTGTACAACTACACTCCCATACAGCAGGAAGGCGATAGTGATATTGTTACCCAGTATAAAATGGAAGATATCCAGGAAATAGGCCTACTTAAAATGGATTTCTTAGGCTTGAGGACTCTTTCACTTATTGACAAGGCGCTCTTTTTGATCAAGAAGACAAAGAATATAGAGATAGATATAAATGAAGTAAAGCTAGATGATGAGAAGACTTATAAAATGCTTGCTAATGGAGACTGCATAGGAGTATTCCAACTCGAAAGCTCGGGCATGAGGGAACTGGTTGTTAATTTAAAACCTGATAAATTCGAGGATCTTGTTGCATTACTTGCGCTTTACCGGCCCGGACCGCTTCAAAGCGGGATGGTAAATGACTTCGTAGAGAGTAAGAACGGTAGAAAAAAAATAGAATATCCTCATCCAAGTCTAAAACCTATACTTGAAGATACTTATGGGATGATACTCTACCAGGAACAGGTGATGGGTATTGCATCCGAACTTGCAGGTTTTTCAATGTCTGAGGCTGACATACTAAGAGGGGCCATTAGCAAAAAGAAAAGAAAACTCCTCCTGGAACAGAAACAAAAGTTTATTGATGGCGCAAAAAAAAGGGGAATAGAGGAAGAAATATCGACAAATATATTTGAACTTGTTAACTACTTTGCTGAATACGGTTTTAACAAATCCCATAGCGCGGCATATGCCATGATATCCTATCAGACGGCATACCTTAAAGCTAATTTTCCGGTACAGTTTATGGCTGCTATTTTAAGCATCAGGATGGGTAATCAGGATAAAGTAGCACAGTATGTGCATGATACAAGAAGAATGGGAATAACCGTATTGCCTCCTGATATAAATGAAAGTTTTTCTGATTTTACAGTAGTTGAAGATTCAATACGTTTCGGATTGTCTGCGATAAAAAATGTCGGTACAAATGTGATCGAGAGTATTGAAAAAGAAAGAAAAACTAATGGAAAGTTCGCTGATTTTATTGATTTCTGTGAAAGAGTAGAGACTGCAGTATTAAACAGGAAGACACTCGAAAGCCTCATTAAAAGCGGTACCTTTGATTCCCTGGGCCAGAGCAGGAAATTTCTTTTTGAGAATTTTGAAAAGATCACTGAAGAAATCTTAAAAGTCAGGAAGGAAAGGGATAAAGGGCAGTTTTCATTGTTTGATGATGATGAGGAACAGGGAAAAATGATGTTTAACGGGATAATGGATAAGAAAGATCAAAAGGAAGAATATCCACCAAAACAGTTATTGAATTTTGAAAAAGAAATGCTTGGTCTATATATATCAGGTCATCCACTCTCAGAATTCGAGACCTCCCTTACCAGGATGACTCCAATTGCGAAACTCCCGGACTTAGAGGACAAAGCAATGGTCACTATTGGGGGGATAATAACCAATATCAAGAATATATATACAAAAAGGGACCAGCAGATGTGTTTTATTGATCTTGAAGATATTGAGAATAATCTGGAAGTGATCGTTTTTCCTAATGTACTTGAAAAATACAGGGAATTAATAGTTGAAGACAGAATAGTAAAAATGAAAGGTAAGATCGATAAAAAGGAAGACCAGATAAAGCTATTGGCAAATGAATTTTCTGAGTTAAAAAAAGATGATTCAAATGATAGCGGTAAAGAAAGAAAAATCAATGAAACTGAAGAAGATAAGATTACTTTTATAATAAGAAAAAATGATATGAATATTGAATTCATCAATAACTTTTATCAGGTTTTAAAGAATAATCCGGGTAAATGTATGGTAGAATTTAAAGTAGTCAATGGAAATGAGCAGAAGCCTGAGAAGACATTCAAACTTCCGGAGGATTTTAGAGTAAAACCCGGGGATAAACTTTTTGGTGATATAAAGAAAGAATTCACCGGAAAAGTATTTAATGAGTAATTTGATCGTTTTGGAGTATGTCAGGGACCTGGTCTCAGCCAGGATCCAATTTTCGGATAGGTTCCCTATACTAAAGCAATTAAGCAGGAGGATCAATAAATGAAAGATTTAAATTTTGCAGTCATAGGTGCGGGACATGGAGGGAAAGCACTGGCTGCTCATCTGGCTGTAAAGGGTTTTTCAGTAAATCTGTATAACCGTACACTATCAAGAATAAAACCAATAATAAAGATGAAGGGCATAGAGCTTGAAGGTGAGATCAAAGGTTTTGGACGACTGGGATGTGTCACTGATGATATAGAAAAAGCAATAAGTGGCAGAGATGTGATAATGTTGGTAGTACCGGCAAATGGCCATTCGCCCATTGCTGAGAGATGTGCCCCATTTCTAAAAAAAGGCCAGATAGTAGTCCTGAATCCAGGAAGGACTTGTGGCGCGCTTGAGTTTTTACAGATATTAAGGGAAAACAATAATCATGAAGATGTCACTATTGCGGAGACTCAGACTTTTATCTATGCAAGCAGGGGAATGGGACCGGCTACGGCAAAGATATTCAGGATAAAGCAGGCCATACCGGTTGCAGCTATCCCGTCAGAAAAAACTGGTGATGTTGTCAAAAAACTTAATATGGCTTTTCCTGAGTTTATATCTGCATCAGATGTTATCGAGACAAGTTTTAATAATATGGGTGCTGTATTTCATCCTTCCATAACAATCCTGAATGCATCCAGGATCGAGTCAACACTGGGAAATTTTCAATTTTATATAGAAGGAGTCACACAATCTGTAGCCAGTATTCTTGAGACCGTGGACCAGGAGAGGGTTGATGTAGCTTCTGCCCTTAAATGTGAGAATATTTATACTGCAATAGATTGGCTCTCAATGGCTTATAATGTAGTGGAAGACAGTTTGTTTGATGCTATTCACAGTAATCCCGGATATGTTGGAATAATGGCTCCCCGCACAACAAATGTGCGCTATATTACAGAAGATGTACCGATGAGTCTCGTACCGATATCGGAATTTGGGCGGCATCTGGGCGTCATTACACCTGTAATTGATTCTCTTATACATATTGCTGATTCAATATTTAAAAAAGATTTCAGGAAAATTGGAAGAAATCTAGAGAGTCTTGGCGTGGAAGGCCTTGACCTCAAACAGACAAGAGAAGTATTAATAAACGGAAAGAGATAAGGATTATTTTCATGAAGAAAATACTTGGAGCATGCATAGGCAGTTGTGTGCATGTAGCAGGAATACTGAATTTTTTAAATATTGCAAAAAGATCAGGTTACAATACCAGGTTTTCCGGATCCGCACTTGATATAGATACACTATTAAGAGAGATCGATGACTACGGGCCGGATACCGTTGCAGTCAGTTATAGGCTGTCACCTGAAAGCATCCTGCCTGTATTTAAGGAATTAGAGGAAAAGATAATCAAAAGTGGAAAAAGTAATGGCATAAAATTTATACTTGGCACAACAAGGCCAGTTGCGGATATTGCTCTCAAGACGGGGATCTTTTCCATGATCTTTACCGGAGAGGAGACTTCGGAGGAAGTAGAAAGATATCTAACCGGAGAAAAAATAAAGGAAAGCTCCGGTGCTCCACCCCAGACTCTTTTAAAAAGAATAGGGTACAAAAGTCCATATCCGGTTATAAGACATCATTTCGGAAGACCAACTCTTGATGAGACTCTCGAAGGTATACGGGAAATATCCGCTAGTGGACTCCTTGACATAATATCTATCGGACCCGACCAGAACACCCAGGAGTTTTTCTTCCATCCAGAAAAGATGGATCCCGATCAAGATGGGGCCGGAGGGGTACCGCTAAGGACTGAAGATGATTTTAAAAAGCTATATGATGCTTCCAGGACAGGAAATCACCCTCTTTTAAGATGTTATAGCGGAACAAATGATATTATCAGGATGGCAGAGATACTTGTCAGCAATATCAATAATGCCTGGTGTGCCGTTCCATTGTTCTGGTACAATGAACTTGACAATAGGAGCGGGCGCAAGCTCAAGCGGTCCATATTTGAAAACCAGTCTGTCATGAAGTGGCACGGCTCAAAAAATATACCTGTTGAAGTAAATGAATCTCATCACTGGAGTCTCAGGTATGCACCGGATTCTATGGCTGTTGCTGCAGCGTTCCTTGCAGCTTATAATGCAAAGAAAATGGGAGTAGAGACATATATCTCGCAATATATGTTCAATACGCCGCCAGAAACATCTTTTACCATGGATCTTGCAAAAATGCTTGCAAAGATAGAAATGATCGAGTCCCTGCATGATGATGATTTTATCTCAATAAGAGAGACCAGGGCAGGTCTTTTCAGTTATCCTGCTGATTTTGATGGAGGCAAGGGCCAGCTAGCGTCTTCGACATTCCTTCAAATGCAGCTGGAACCCCAGATAGTGCATATTGTAGGATACTGCGAGGCTGATCATGCTGCAAAACCCGGAGATATTATAGAAAGTACCAAGATAGCAAACAGGGTAATAGAGAATTGTATATATGGATGTCCTGATATGAAGTCAGACAGTAGAATCATTAAAAGGAAAAATGAGCTCACCAGGGATGCCTGGGCCATATTAAATAAAATAAAAGAACTTGACCGCGGGGATGCTTTTGAGGATCCTTTAACAGAACCGGCAGTACTTGCCAAGGCTGTAAATATAGGGATATTGGATGCTCCCCATCTATGTGGGGTCAAAGCTGCAAAAGGTACCATTATGACAATGATTAAGGACGGAATGAACATCACGGTTAACAAGGATCTTGAACCGGTCACAGAAGTAGAAAGACTTGATGGACTTGGTATATAGGAACCTGCCCGGGAACTGGGCTCAGCCGGGATCCAGTCCATGGAAAGGCTCCCGGGTTTTACTTTTTTATTTTTTTGTAATAATATTCTTACCTTAAATATTTATAGGTTGGTTTTTATGTTCGAATCAAAAGAAAATACAAATGTAAGATTGCCATTTGGCCTGAGAGATATTTTTCCTTTCGAATCCAGTGAAAGGAACGCTATCAAAAGGATAATAAGCAATCAGTTCCAGAAGTGGGGATATGGCGAAGTAAAGACCCCGGTTATGGAATATACTGAAAATATCTCAATAGGAGTCGGCAAGGACTGGAAAGATAAACTCATTAATTTTATAGATACTGACGGCAGTCTTATTTCATTAAGGGCAGATATGACCATCCCGATCGCAAGACTTGCAGGAATGAGGATAAAAAAGAACCAGGTACCTGCGAGATTTTGCTATTTCTCTGATGTTTTCCGTCAATCCGGCACACAGATAGGCGACAAGAGAGTATATTCCCAGGCAGGTCTTGAGTTTATCGGTTCAAAAGATCTGATAAAAGCCGATGCAGAAGTCCTTATGATACTTATAAGGATCATGAATGACCTCGGATTATCGGAATTCAAACTTGGTCTTGGCCATATCGGTTTTATTGACGGTCTATCTGATTGGTTTGGGCTTGACGAAACCCAGAAAGATATACTGAAGAAGAAAATAGTACTGAAGGATTTTGTAGGGATCGAAAATGATCTTAATGCTATTGATAAGAAGAAGACCGGATTATTTATGGATCTTTTACAGCCGGAGAATAATATTGAAAAAATATCTGATGCAGTTGAAAAAATAAACACGAAGAGTGTATCAGGTGTATTCCGGTATCTTAAAGAACTGACTATAATGTTGGAAGAACAGGATTGCAGTAAATGTATTTTATTTGATTTTAGTATTATAAGGGATTTTGACTATTATACCGGACTTCTTTTTGAGTTATACAGCCCAAAGATCACTGAAATAATCGGAAGCGGCGGAAGGTATGATGGACTGATCAAGAAATTTGGACTGGATGTGCCGGCTACGGGTTTTGCCATTGATATCGACCTTGTACACAGTGCTCTTGGAGATTCTGATTTAATATGCGACTTTAAGATATTGCTGGCTGCCGGAGGATGCAGTATCTCATTAAAAGATGCAGTAGAGCTTGCTGACAGAATAAGAAGAAAGAATATAAATGTTGAGATATTATTTGACGATATTGATGACGAAGAAAGAATTGCCAGGGAGAAAAACTGTAAGATCCTGGTGAAACCACGAAGAGATCTTTCAGAATTTGACCTGGTCGATCTTGAAAATGGAAGATCCGGACGATATGATTTAAAAACATTTATAGAAAAGCTTGAGAAATGGAAAAAGAATTAAAAATCGCAATTCCAAAGGGTTACCTTTTTGGTGAATGTATGGAACTGCTGGAAAAAGCAGGTTATGATATAGCTCCTCTTGAGAGTAAAGACAGGAAACTTGTCGTCTATTCAAAAGTGGACTCGATAAAGTATATTATTTCAAGACCAATGGATGTACCTGTATATGTCGAGCACGGAGCATGCGATATAGGTTTTGCCGGCAAAGATGTCCTTGCGGAAAAGGAGAGTAAAGTATATGAGCTTCTGGACCTGAAGAATGGAAGGTGCAGATTGATCCTTGCAACTAAAAAGGACGAGACAGAGAAGGTAAAAAAGCATTATCAACATTTTGGATCAGTCAGGGTTGCTACAAGTTATCCTAATATTGCAAGGAAATATTTTGACTCTAAAGGGATGCAGGCTGAGATAATCAGGCTGCATGGTTCAGTCGAGCTTGCTCCAATACTTGGTATGGCTGAAGAAATACTAGATATAACTTCTACCGGTAAGACTATAAAGGACAATAATCTTGTAGAAATGGAAGACATCATGATCTCCACCACAAGACTTATTGCAAATATAGCAAGTTACAAGATAAAATATACCAAGATCAGCAAGTTGCTTGATAATATAAGAAAAATATTATGACCGCGGGGCCCAAGAAATGAAAAGAAAAGCTAAGATAGAGAGAAAAACCAGTGAAACGTCCATAGTGCTTGAATTAGGCCTGGATGGTAATGGCGAAACAGGTATTAATACAACAGTACCTTTCCTGGATCATGTTCTTGATAGCTTTGCAAGACATGGCAGTTTTGACCTGGTACTCAAAGCTTCGGGAGATACAAAAATCGAAAACCACCACCTTGTAGAAGATATTGGAATATGTCTTGGTAAGGCAATTGCAAAATGTCTGGAGGATAAAAAGGGGATAAAAAGATTTGCAAGTATTGTGGTTCCGATGGATGAAGCCGAAATATCCATTTCCCTTGATATCGGAGGAAGACCATATCTTTCTTACAGGGTAGATATGGAATATGAAAATCTTGAAGGGGGAGTAGAGACCTCTATTATAGAGGATTTTTTCCGTGCCCTTGTCAGCAATAGTTTTATTAACCTGCATATAACCAAGAATGCAGGCATAGCTTCACATCATATAATAGAAGCTATTTTTAAAGCTTTTGGCCTTACATTAAAAGATGCAAGCAGGCTGACAGACAGTGATTTTATACCCTCAACCAAAGGTTCAATTTAAGTGCCTGTCCGGGAACTTGGCTCAGGCGCCAAAGGTAATGGCTTAAAATATTTAACTATTGCTTACCAGATAGATCACTCTTTTAATAAGATGGTCTGTCTGTGCTTATAAACAGATATAAATGTCAGGCAGGAAAGATGTACATAGCGATCATTGATTACGGAATGGGAAATATCAAGAGTGTTGAGAACTCTTTTAAAAAAGCAGGTGCCGTGGTAGAAGTAACAAGTGACCCTGAAAAGATCAAAAATGCTTCTGCTGTAGTACTTCCTGGTGTTGGAGCATACAGGGATGCATTTAATAATCTCAGGGAAATGGGCCTGGTACAATCTATTCATGAAAATCTTGAAAAAAAACCTTTTCTGGGAATATGCCTGGGGATGCAGCTTCTTTTTGAGTATAGTCTTGAAGATGGAAAAAACGAGGGGCTGGGAATATTTAAAGGATTTGTGAGCAGGATACCTCCCGGTGTCAAGATACCTCATATGGGCTGGAACCAGATTGAAATAAACAAAAAAAGTAGACTGCTAAAGGATATTAAACAAGAAGAGAACTTCTATTTTGTTCATTCCTATCATGTGATCCCGGAAGATAAAAGTATTATCAGCAGCACTACAGATTATGGTACCAGTATTGTGGCGAGTATAGAACGGGGCAATATATTCGGATCTCAATTCCATCCTGAAAAGAGCAGTATATGCGGACAACAGATTATAAAGAATTTTATAAACCTGGTAGAAGGAAAAATATGATAATAATTCCCGCTATAGATATAATAGATGGAGAATGCGTAAGACTTACAAAAGGGGATTTTGATTCAAAGAAAAAATATTTCGATGATCCCCTGGAAGTTGCTGCAATGTGGAAGGAAAAGGGAGCAGACTGGATACATATTATAGATCTTGATGGGGCAAGGACAGGTAAGATCGTCAATCTTTTAATTGCGGGTGAGATCAGGAAGAGATTAAAAGTGAGAGTGCAGTACGGAGGAGGCATAAGGGATGATAAGACAATCGGACTTGTGCTTTCAAGCGGGATAGACAGGGCGATACTTGGAACAAGAGCAATAGAGGATCCGGAGTTCTTAAGAGAGAGCTATCTTAAGTATGGCGACAGGATAATATTGAGCCTGGATTATGGACAGGACGAAAAGGTCTACAAGCATGGTTGGCAGCATGAGTCTTCAAAAAAGATTTCAGATTTTTTCAAAGAGCTGGAAGAGCTTGGTATAAAAGAAATAATAATAACCGATATCACAAGAGATGGTACACTGGAAGGAACCAATATCGGTTTCCTGAAGAGCCTTGCGGCCTCTACCGGTATAAGATTTATAATAGCGGGCGGTATTGGAAGTATTGAGGATATTAAGAAATTGAAAAATATTGAGGATAAGGGTATCAGCGGAGTTATCATAGGAAAGGCATTATATGAGGGGGCTACCCCTATTGATTTATATAAAGCTATAGAGATAGGATCAGGTAATTGATTACAAAAAGAATAATACCCTGTCTGGACGTAGACAGGGGAAGGGTTGTAAAAGGAGTAAGCTTCGTTGATATCAGGGATGCAGGAGATCCTGTAGAATTAGCAACATTCTATGATGCCCAGGGAGCTGATGAAGTAGTTTTCCTGGATATTACAGCTTCTCATGAAAAAAGAAAGACTGTAGTAGAGCTTGCAAGCAAAACTGCTGAAAAAGTTTTCATACCTTATACTATTGGTGGAGGTATTAAAAATATTGATGATATAAGGGAAGTACTTAAAAAAGGTGCTGACAAGATATCCATAAATACCCAGGCTTTCACTGACCCCTCGCTTATCGAAAGAGGAGCAAAGAGCTTTGGAAGCCAGTGCATAGTAGTTGCGATCGATGCTAAATACAAGAACCAGGATTTCTGGGAAGTTTATTTGAATGGCGGAAGGACTCCAACTGGAAAGGATGCAGTTTGGTGGGCAAAAGAGGCAGAAAGACTTGGTGCCGGTGAGATACTTCTCACCAGTATGGACAAAGATGGTACAAAGGACGGTTACGATATTGAGCTTACTCGTTCAGTCTCTGAAGCTATTAATATTCCTGTTATAGCTTCTGGTGGAGCAGGAAAACTGGAACATCTCAGGGATGTTATCAAATATGCCGATGCTGATGCAGTGCTGGTCGCTTCGATCTTTCATTATGGAAAATATACTGTGAGGGAAGCTAAAGAATATTTAAAAAGCGAAGGTATCAATGTCAGACTGTGAGACAGTTCTATTTGACCCCTTCTATCCGCAAGAAGTGATTTTTGGTAAATCAAGTCCCGGTATTGTCCCTGACCGGGGTCATGGACCTGATAGTATAAAAAAAATTAGATAGTATAATAAATATAATTAAATTACATAAAGGCACTGAAATGAAGAAAAATATGAAGATAATACCTGCAGTAATACAGGATTTTAAGACAAAAGAAGTACTCATGCTGGCCTATATGGATATTACATCCTTGAAAAAAAGTATTTCAGAAGGCAAAACCTGGTTCTGGAGCCGGTCAAAAAAAAGATTATGGAATAAGGGTGAGACATCCGGAAACATACAGGAGATAAAAGAGATAAAGTATGATTGTGATAATGACTCACTTCTTATTCAAGTCAAGCAGACCGGCCCGGCATGCCATACAGGTAAAAAGAGCTGTTTCTACAGGACCCTCGAGGATCCTGGAACAGATATTGATTTTGAAAAAAATTCTAAAGGATCGGGGGACGAAACTGTCCTCCAGGAACTCTATAATGTGATAATGGAAAGGATCTCGGAGAAAAAGGAAGATTCTTATACTTATTCTCTTCACAAGAAAGGTCTTGAAGAGATCATGAAAAAGTTGGGAGAAGAAGCAATAGAGGTTATCATTGCTTCAAAGCATCAGGACAAAAAAGACATAATAAATGAAACAGGAGATCTGCTATATCATCTTCTTGTTTTATTGGTGGAGAAAAAGATAATGCTAGAAGAGATATTTGATGAATTAAGAGCCAGGAGGAAGTAGGAGGCATTGTGGTAGGAAAGAGAAGGATCGCCGTGATCACAAGCGGAGGAGATGCAAGCGGGATGAATGCCTCTATAAGGGCAGTCACCAGATATGCGATCTATAAGGGATTGGAAGTATATGGCTTTTATGAAGGTTATAGGGGACTTATCGGTAATAGTTTTAAGATTTTGGACCTGTCTTCGGTAGGCGGGATAATAGACCGCGGCGGGACATTTCTATATTCTGCAAGATCTGAAAGATTCAGGTGCCTTGAAGGCCAGAAAGAAGCAATTGAGAATTTAAATAAAAATAGTATAGAAGGTCTTATAGTAATAGGTGGAGACGGATCGTTCAGGGGAGCTCATGACCTCCATAAGCAGGGGATCCAGGTAGTAGGGATCCCTGCTACGATAGATAATGATATACCGGGAACGGATTACAGCATAGGATTTGATACGTCATTAAATGTCATAATAGATCTTATCTCAAAGATAAGGGACACTGCCTATTCTCACGACCGGATATTTGTTATCGAAGTCATGGGAAGAAATTCAGGTCTTATTGCCATAAACACAGGACTGGCCTGTGGAGCTGATTTTATTCTGGTCCCTGAGAGAAAAGTCGACCTTGCATCTATTGGAGATGATATAAAAGAGAACAGGAAGGACAAACGGCATACTCTTATAGTGGTGGCAGAGGGAGCAGCTAAAGCAAGTGAAGTGGCATCTTCCATTAAACTTCTGGTCGGCAGAGAAGTAAGGGTCTCGGTCCTGGGACATATACAAAGAGGCGGTTCCCCGTCAGCTCTTGACAGGATACTTGCAGCTGAGTTTGGAAGAAAAGCCGTAGAACTATTGATTGCAGATGAAAGCGACTGCATGGTCGGGATAAAAGCAATGAAAATAATTACCAATAAATTTAAGGATATTTTAAAAATAAATAAGGAAATAGACCAGGAGCTTTTTGACCTGGCACACATCCTGTCAACTTAAGTAAATATTTAGTAAAAGGAAAGATCATATGTTTAAAGGTGTATATACCGC
>JAZFRP010000084.1:0-4946 GCA_036445715.1 Candidatus Humimicrobiaceae bacterium
CCATTATATGCACCCAGGCAATATACCAGGTTTTCGCTAAAATTATCTAGTTGCTGCCTGAGATAGTATGTTCCCATCTGTATATTGACCTCCGGGTCAGTCAGCATAGAATCCTGGTACCCGGATAGCCCTATCTGTTTTGCAATGCTTGCTCCCGTAGCCGGCATTATCTGCATGAGTCCCTGCGCACCCGCATATGATCCGGCATCAGGCCTGAAACTTGATTCCTGGCGCATAACGGCCAGTGTAAAGAGGGGATCCAGGTCATAGTCAGCAGAAAATCTATTTACAATATCTTCAAAACCATATGGATAATAGAGATAATAGGCATAATCCAGGTAATCCCCTGACAGGTCTGCTTTAATACTGTTCAAATTGCTGTATATGACTTTCTGGCAGCTGGAAAAATCATCAGCTTTATAATATAAGGTTGCAATCTCAAGAACCCTTTTTGGATCTTGTTTGAGAACACTGCTTCCGGATTCGATCTCAAAAGAAGCACTGGCATTAAATCCGAGGTTAAGCAGTTCAACAGCTTTTGTAATATGGTCGACCCTGCCATCTATATTTTCATATTCCATATTGAGAGTCTTAAAAATATCAGGCAGAAGGGTCTCTAACCCAGGATTTTCTGGAGATAATTGATTATTAACTGTGGGGATAGTTATAGTTGTCCCCAGCTCCTTTGCCAGTTCAGCAGCTGCAAAAGTATAATAAGAATATGTCGTATTATTGACGATCTGCTGGTAAAGATCGACTGCTGCATCATTGTCTCCGAGTTTTTTAGATGTATTTGCTTCCCAGAAAAGGGCCTTTTCTTCAAGTAAGGTCCCTCTATAATGGGAACTTATATTTGAAAATGTAGTTTTTGCAGAAGTATAATACCCATTCTTGTACTGCATCCAGCCAAGCTCCCAGAGAGACTCGTCAGTTTTATCGCCTGATGGATAATCATCAAATACTTTTTCAAAACTTTCCATTGCCTTATCAGTATCACCCATTATGGAATAAAGCCTTCCCATCCTGTATAATGCATTATCTCCATAACTGCTTGAAGGATATTCAATTAATAATTTATTATAATAGTTAATGGATTTATTATTATTTCCCAGATTAGTATGTGCCCTTCCCAGGAAGAACAGGGCCGCATGAGTTATGCCGCTTGCAGGGGCATCTTCATAACAGGCAGTCAACCACTTATCGGCATTTTTATAGTCTGCCATATTGTAGTAGCTCATCCCCAGCCTGAAGCTGGTCTCGGAATAAATATTTGAAGATAGCGCTTTTATATCATAATCATTTAATATCTGAATGAATTCATTTACTGCATCCTGGTAAAAATAACTGTAAAAAAGATTCTCACCCCTTTTAAACAGTTCCTCGGGAGAAGGCTGAAACTTTGAGATGAGTCCGGACTCTTCAAGGACACCTATCTCTTTATATGCCAGTGAAGAATACTCACTTGAAGGGTTCTCCAGCCATATTTTTTTAAAAATTGTAAAACCATCAGCAGCCTTCTCATTATTTACAAGGCAGACTGCTTTTTGGTATTCAGCATAAGGCATATATTCGGATTCAGGATAGGATGACAGGAAATCAGAGTATTTTTCCTCAGCAGAAATATAATCTTCCTGGATATAATAAAGATCTGCAGTCTCAAGCTTAGCTTTTTCAGTCCAGATACTATCAGGAAAATTATCAACCACCCTATTATAATACTGCTTGGATTGTTCATATTTTTCCTGCATGAGCAGGCTTTTTGCCTTGTAATAGAATATATGGTCCTGGAGGACAAGATAGTCTTTCTCGATCCTATTAAGATAATACTCGGCTATCACAAATGACTCATCACTGAAATGTTTCATAGCTTCAGTAAAATTGAAGCGCAGCTCTTCAAGGGGGAGACCGATCCGGGTATCATTACCTGATTCATTATCTTCAGTACTGCCTTGTATCTCCGATTCCCCAGACTCTTCATCCATCTGATCATCTCCACCAATAGCACCACTTGAAGCCTCACTATTGCTTATCTCATCTGTCAGGTCGCCAGCTTCTTCAAAAGAAGATTCATCAGCGTCCTGCGACGTTTCCCCAAATTTTTTACCAAAAAATTCTCCCTCGAAGACCCCGCATCCTGAAAGTACAAAAACCAGTATTAAGGATACTAAAATGTGCAGGATCAAAGATATGGGACCAGTACTGATCCTGGTTTTACAGTAAATATTTTTCCCCTGACCTTTACCCATAAACCAGACTCTTATTTATATAATCAATTATTAAAATGGATTATACAGTACAAACACCGGTTTATAAAATGGTCAACTGAAGAAATATGTTAGAAGTTAAAAGTATTTTGATTTAATTATATAATATTAAGGAGTAACAAACTTTAAATGATCTAGCAGATATTGTAATCAGCCTGAAGTAGGGAATTTTGGTTTCTTTGACCTTACCCGGGGAAGTGAGATCATAAAGAGGGGAAGGGAAGCTGCAGAAGCAAAGGCCGGGGAGATCAGAAGAAGACTCTGCTTAAGATAATTTAGTTTTTATAGATTAATGAATTGATTTTATTTTAATATTTATTATTATATCTAGAGGAGGGTAAATGAAATGAAGTATTCAGCTTGCATAGAGATGCTGTTTAATGAAGTTCCTTTTATTCAAAGAATCAAAAAAGCAAAAGAAAATAATTTTAATGCAATTGAATTCTGGGATTGGAAGGAAAAAGAAATTGATAGTATAAGGGATGAATGCGTAAAAAATGATATCAGTATAGCCGCTTTTGTTGGAAATACTAAGGGACAGATGGTCGATCCCGGAGACAATGAAGATTTTGTTTCGGGAGTAGAAGAATCCATAGAAATTGCAAAAGAACTACAATGCAATAATCTCATATTAACCACAAATATCCTGGGAGAAGACAGGTCAGTTATGCCGACTCCGGCAGGATTGACCACCGCGGATAAAAAGAGAAATATTGAAGAAGTTTTATCTGAACTCGCACCAATAGCAGAAAAATCCAAAATAACAATGGTTTTAGAACCACTAAATGTATTGGTGGACCACCCCGGATATTTTTTAGATAATTCAAAAATTGGATTTGATCTACTAAAAAAAATTAATAACAAAAATATTAAGCTGCTTTATGACATCTACCATATGCAAATAATGGAAGGTAATATTATTAATACTCTGGAAGAAAATATTGACCTGATCGGTCATGTTCATATTGCTGATGTTCCAGGAAGAAGAGAACCCGGTACAGGGGAAATTAATTACAATAATATATATAAAAAGTTAGTTGAGCTGGATTATAAAAATTTTGCCGGCTTTGAATATCAGCCCACAAGTACCACAGAAGATTCTGTACTCAGCATAAGGAATATTTTTAATTTTTAATATGCATTTATTCTAGTATATACGAGGGAGATTTTATGAATTCACTGAAAAGAATTGAAATGTATAAGAAGATGCTAAAAATCAGGCTCTTTGAAGAAGAAGCTGTTATTGAAATAAGGTCCGGTATGCCGGGGTTTATCCACTCATATGTGGGGCAGGAAGCCATAGCTGTGGGTGCTTGTTCGGCAATAAGGGAAGATGACTACATAACTTCAACTCATAGGGGTCATGGGCATTGTATTGCCAAAGGAGCAGAACTAAAGATGATGATGGCTGAACTTTGGGGCAAGATCACCGGTTATAATAAAGGCAAGGGAGGTTCCATGCACATAGCCTCCTATGAACTGGGAATCTTAGGGGCAAATGGAATTGTTGGCGGAGGCATACCGATAGCAACCGGAGCAGGACTCTCTATAAAAGTTGATGAACTGGACAAAGTTGTCCTGTGTTTCTTTGGGGACGCTGCCTCTAACCAGGGCACTTTTCATGAGTCAATAAATATTGCTTCTGCATTCAAATTACCGGTGATCTATATATGTGAGAACAATCTATACGGTGTTGGTACCTATCAACCTGAAGTAAGGGCAATAGAGGATATAGCAGACAGGGCACCAGGATACGGGATCCCCGGTGAAATCGCGGACGGTAATGATATTTCCGCTGTTTATGATGCTACTTCCAAAGCTGTAAAAAGGGCAAGAAAAGGTGAGGGCCCCACTTTACTGGAGTACAAGACCTATAGGTGGTATCCCCACTTTGAAGGGGATAAAGATCCCAGACCCCCGGAAGAAGTAAAAAGCTGGAAGGAAAAAGATCCCATAAATAGATTTAAAGAAATACTGTTTGCCGAAAATATTTTAGATGAAGAAAAAGATAGGGAAATAATGAATGCTATAAAAGAAGAGGTGGCACTGGCTGTAAAATTTGCACATGAAAGTAAGGAACCTGAACTTTCTGAAGCACTGACCGATGTTTATAAATAATGGAAAGGGGTAATATCTTGGGTAGGACTATAACATATTCCGAAGCTTTACGGGAAGCTATGGATATTGAAATGGCTGGTGATGATAGCATTATTCTTATGGGACTGGATATAGGGCCTTATGGAGGTGCTTTTAAAGTAACAGAAGGTTTATCAAAGAAATATCCAAACAGGGTCTTTGATATGCCAATATCTGAAGCCGGGTATACAGGTAGCGGGGTCGGGGCTGCTATGACCGGTAAAAGACCTATCATAGAACTACAATTTACTGATTGGATCACTATTGCGTCGGACCAGTTGGTAAATCAGGCAGCAAATATACATTATATGCTTGGCGGTAAAGTAAGTGTGCCTTTAGTACTCAGGGGACCATGCGGAGGATATGATAGGGCAGCCGCACAACATTCCCATAACTTTGAGTCCTGGTTTTCTTTTATCCCGGGCCTTAAGGTAGTGGTGCCTTCTACACCCTATGATGCAAAAGGACTGCTTGCCACTGCAATCCGTGATGATAATCCTGTCATATTTTTCGAGCATAAAAAACTGTATTACACAGAAGGCGAAG
>JAZFRP010000085.1:0-4398 GCA_036445715.1 Candidatus Humimicrobiaceae bacterium
ACTTCACTTGCAACAAATGCTATGAGGGAACTTCCTGTAGGATTCCCCAAGGTCATGGTATCCACAATGGCTTCAGGAGACACATTTAAATTTGTAGGACTCCGGGACATAACAATGATGAACTCTGTTGCTGACATAATGGGCCTGAACAGGGTGACCAGGAAAATACTTGCCAATGCTGCAGGAGCTGTGTGTGGAATGGTAGGAGTGGATAAGGATTCAGTAATAACTGACAAACAACTTATTGCCATAACAACTGTTGGAGTGACAACTCCCGGGGCCATGGCAGCCAAAAAGGTGCTTGAAGATGCAGGATATGAGACTGTAGTATTTCATGCAGTAGGTACAGGCGGGCAGGCAATGGAGCAGTTGGTAAAAGAAGGCGATATAAAGGGTCTGCTTGATATAGCTACCGTTGAAGTGATAAACCAGATGCTCGGAGGCTTTCTGGCAGCTACTCCTGAGAGGATGACGGTGGCAACTAAAGCAGGCATACCACAGGTAATATGCCCCGGAGCCATTGGAGATGTAGTCTTTGGACCCCCGGAAGAGATACCGGAAAAATTTAAGGGAAGGGCATATGCCATACACAGTTCTCTCTTTAGCTGTGTCAGGACCACGGCCGAAGAAGTAAGGGCGCTTGCAGTTGAACAGGCAAAGAGGGTAAATCCGGCTAAAGGACCGGTAGAATGGTTTATTCCCTTAAAAGGATTCTGTTCACATTCTGTTGAAGGTGCCCCTATACATGATCCTGAATCTGATATGGCATATGTAGATGAGCTTAAAAAACAGCTCAGGGACGATATACCCATACACACAAGAGATACTGATATAAATGACCCGGTATTCGCAGCTGAGATCGCAAAGCACTTAATAGAGCTTATGAAGAAAAAATATGGGTAAAACCCCTGATGTGATTGGAGGAGTAAAGTCTTGAATGGTAGAGAAAAGGTCCTTTCCTGTCTTAACTTTGATAAAGGATCAAGATCTGTAAAGGCAGAATTTGCATTCTGGTATGAGACCCTTGACAGGTGGTATGGTGAGGGTCTGCCAAAAGGTGAGGGCTTGCCTGAACAGGCGATAGGCCACAATATAAGAAGTAATTTTAATACCAATTTTTTAAATGAAAAAATGGTTGATAATGATGTATGCCATTATTTTGATTTTGACTTCAAATCACACTCCATCCTCAATGATTTTAGCCCGATGTATGAAAAAGTGACAATAGAGGAAAATGATGAATTTATCATTTTTAAGGATGACTACGGGATCACCCAGAAAAGACTAAAGGATGAACGGGGAGGTATCAGGAGTTCCATGCCCATGTACCTGGATTTCCCAATAGGATCAAAGGATGATTTTTTAGATTATAAGGAAAGAGTCAGTACTGATTTTGAGAAAAGAATGGAAACTGACTGGGTAAAAACAGCCAGGCAATCCCGGTCCGAGGGTCAGCTGATAATGCTATGCGGAAGAAGTAATGGCTTTTTCTGGTTTCCCAGGAAGACGATGGGATTGGAAAGATTCCTGATGACTATTTATGATGATCCTGTCCTGCTGAATGATATGCTTGATTTTATTTTAGACACCACCATTTCTTTCTGGGAATATATTCTGGAAAAAGTGGAGGTAGACTTTGTGCTTATAAATGAGGATATGGCATTTAAAGGGGGACCGCTTCTTTCACTTGAATCATTCAGGGAATTACTTGAACCAAGGTATATGAAATTGACAGACTTTTTGAAGAAATACAAGATCAAAAATATTTTTGTAGACAGTGATGGTGATATGACATCACTTATTCCATTACTATTAAATAGTGGGATAAGCGGTATATTACCTTTTGAGGTAACAGGCTCGATGGACCTTATAAAAATAAGAAAAGATTATCCCGGGCTTCAAATTGCTGGAGGAATAAATAAGATGAAGCTTTTCGGAGATAAGAAGGAAATTGATAATGAGCTGGAAAAGGTCCCGCACATGCTTAAAAAGGGCGGGTATATTCCTTTTGTGGACCATTCCGTACCACCCCTTATCTCATGGGATAATTTTGTCTATTATCGTGAGAAATTAAATGATATTATTTTTCAGAATCCAATGGAGTAAAGTATATTTAATATCTTAGAGGATGAGGATAAGATCAATGGCTAAAGAAATATTTAAACCGGTAGACAAACAGAGCAGGATACCGTTATATGTACAGGTTCTTGACCAATTCATACTTGCTATAGATAAGAAGCTTCTAAAAGAAGGGGAAAAGATCGGTAATGAATATGAATTGTGTGAACAGTTTAAAGTGAGCAGATTTACACTCAGGCAAGCTTTGAAAGAATTGGAAAATGATGGACAGATATATAAAAAAAGGGGCAAGGGCACCTATATTGGGATCAAAAAGCTTGAAACTAACCTGATGCAGAGACCGGTTTTTACTACCGATGAATTTATTGAGAAAGGTTTAGGGTTTAAAAATATAATAAGGGAAAAATCTGTGATCAAGGCACCTGCAAGGGTGAGGGTGATCTTAAAACTTTCGGAAAATGCGAAAGTTAACTATATTGAGAGGATAAGAACAGTAGAAAACGGAGTGACATATGTAACATTGTTCTATGTGTCATCGAAATATTGTAAAGGATATATAGATGCTGATCTTGAAGCACAAAAGTCCTCTATACATATAATAGAAGAGAAATATAATTTAAGTATAACCAAAGTAGAGAGATCCCTGGAACCTATTCCACCGGATAAATACGAATGGATCGCTGAGTTACTAAAAATGGAAAAAGGTGAATGGTTTCACTATATGCAATCAACGATCTATATAAATAAAAACACCCCGATAGGATATTATAGGGATTTCTTTCCAGGCACCAAAAGTAAGTTTATTCTCAGGGGGAAGCTGTAATTTAATTAATTTAAAATAAGTGCAATCTTTTTAGAGGAGGGGCGAATAGATGAAGGATGTCAGGATCATACTGGAAAAAGCACTGGAAAAGGGTAATGGGATCCTGAACCTTAGGCCAGCATGGGTCACAAGAGACTTTATGCCTCCGGGCAAAAGGCTCGGTCTAAAGGAAGAAGACTATGATGCAGGAGAAAGAGGGTATATCTGCGAGAGGTGGTTTGCTTCTGTGACTCATGCTGAAAACCGTATTAATGTAGAAGATGAAGGATATTCCTATCTTGACATCGAAGGTGAAAATATCCACTTAAAAGATGCCTGCGGTGTGGCGGGCGACCTTATCATGGGGGCTGAATATGCTAAGACCCACAAAGACCTGGACAGATTGCTGAAGATATATGATTTTAATTGCCGCATATTCTATCACCTGCACCAGACGGCAAAAGATGCGAAAAAAGTCGGTATGAATTCCAAAGAGGAATCATACTATTTCCTTGAAGCAGACCCCGGACCACACCCGGAGACATTTTTCGGTGTCCATCCATATATTGTTGAGAAAGGTCTGCAGAATGAGATATTCCTGCCATACCTTAAAGAATGGAATGGCGACGACACTATGCTTGCCCATGCCAGGGCCTATATGAATATCCCGGGCGAGGGATTTCATCTCCCCTGCGGACTACTTCATGCCCCGGGGACAGCCCTTACAATGGAGCTGCAGGAGTCATCAGACATCATGTCAGTTTTCCAGGCAAAGATAGGGGATCTAGATATTGATAAAGAACTTCTTACCCGGCTTCTTCCGGAAGAAGAGGTAGCCCGGGACGGGGAGATGGCTGCCCTCAATGTGGTAGACTGGGAAGCTAATGGAGACCCCTACTTTTATGAAAACCATCATATTGTACCAGTCAAGATAGAAGAGACTGCTTCCCCTGACGGATGGGAGGAGTGGATATACTATAATACAACCAGGTTTAGCGGTAAGCGGCTGACTTTAAAACCCGGCAAGACGATGAACTTTAAGGAAAAGGGAGTGCTCAATATATTCGTCTGGAGAGGATCCGCATCTGTTGATGGTAAAACTGTGACTGCAGGAGACTTTGGTCTTGGCTACTGCTCTGACGAGCTCCTTATTACCCACGGGAAAGCACTGGAGGGATTTACCATTAAAAATACAGGGAGCTGTGATCTGGTACTGTTTAAATTCTTCGGTCCCGATATAAATCTTGATATACCAATGCTTCCAAAATACAGCTTAAAATAAATTGGCTCATCTATGTTTAGAACAAAAGAAGAAATATAAAAAAATAAACTATAACTATCGACAAGGGAGGATCAATGAAAAGGAAAACATCAATAGGCGGTTGGGCATATATCTGGGGAGGATACGAGGAAGGTCCCATTGAACTAGAAGAAGTCTTAAAAACATTAAAAGATCTAAATTTTGATGGAATAGAGATGGCGGCATTTCCCCCGCATCTTGAACCCAATACTCCGGA
>JAZFRP010000086.1:0-7414 GCA_036445715.1 Candidatus Humimicrobiaceae bacterium
ACAGCAGGTGTCAGCTTTTCCTCAATTTCCCCTCCAACCATATCAGGCGGAGCTTGTTTGTTGCTAAGACCTACTATCGTCAAATTAGTCTTCATTACTTTTATACCTAGTTTTTCAGAAGCCAGGGTAGATGCTTCTTTTGTTATTTCCTGCATCCTGCCCGGCAGATCCTGGTCTTCAGATAATTTAGCAAACATGTTTATTATTATTCCTTTTGATTTCGGATCGATCTTAACCTTTATATCCTCGAGACCATTTAATTTATTGACCGTATTCTTTATTTGCTCTTCAATAGTATCTATGGTTATCATGGCAAAACCAGATCTTGAACTTGATATATTTGCCGTCCTTGACTTCCCGGGATAAAACTCAAGTATTAATAGAAAAACAGATATGATGAGTATAAAAAGTAGTGCAAGAGTTGATATATATGGATTGATATTGTTTGCAGGGTCCAGTATTTTCTGTCCTAACGATGACCAATCGATAAAATTCGCAAATTCATTTACAATTGCAAACAGGCCAAAAAAAACAAGACATACTAAGACTGCGATCACTAATACCTTATTGAATATTTTCATTTTATCTCCTTAAAAATTGGGGCTCTTAAAATCATTTAAAGGTTATAATACAGGTGTTTAAAAGTCAATCAAAGCATCTGATATTATTTTTAAATACTGCAAAAATAAAACTAACTGGCTTTTTTATAGTCTAATATATTAATGTAAGTACCGGGATTCCTATAATATTATCATTTTTACTTTATCAAGATCTGTAATGGGATTATTTTTTATCGGTTTCAATATCAAAGGATCTACTTTGAGGAGAGTCAAATGAAAACACTTATCTTTATAAACCCTACTTCTGCCGGAGGTAAAGCAATCGCATCAAAAGATGAAATAGTCTCAGAACTTGACCATCTTGGGGTGGAGCATGATATTCATATAACCGGCAGCCTGGAAGATCTTATAGAAACCACTAAGAAGGGGCTTGATTCTGAATATTCAAACTTTATTGCAGTCGGTGGCGATGGGACCCTTCACCATATGGTCAATGTGCTTGCAGGAAGCAATAAGAATCTTGGAGTAATACCCATGGGCTCAGGTAATGATATAGCTATTAACCTGGGAATTCCCAGTAATATAAAGGAATGCTGCAAAATAATAAGTCAACAGAATATAGGCAAACTTGATCTCGGACTGATTAATGATAAATCCTACTACTTATGTATTGCCGGATCTGGTTTTGACTCTGAGGTCAATGACCTGGCAAATAATACCAGGTACCCGGTAAAGGGCCCGTCAAAATACACTTACTCCGTTTACAAGACCCTTATTACTTTTAGTTCAAAAGAATTTATTGTCACCTGTGATGATGAAAAACGAAGTATATATGGGATGATGATAGCATGTGCCAATCTTCCAAGTTATGGCGGAGGGATGAAGATAACCCCGGATGCATCTCCATCGGACGGATTGTTTGATATCTGCATTATCAAAAAGATGAGTAAGTTGCATTTTATTAAAGTATTCCCGAAAGTATTCGAAGGTAAACATACTGATGACCCATGTGTTGAGATATTCAGGACCAGTGAGATGAAGCTCGAAAGCGATTATGATTTCAGTGTTTTTGCTGACGGGGAATATATATGTAAATTACCGGCAGTTTTTAAAGTAGCCCCCGGAAAACTGAATTTCCTCCTGCCGCCCCAGGGCTAAAAAGTCATGAGCCCAGTTCCCGGACAGGTTCCCAGCTTTAATTATATCTTACCCAGACTCCATCTTTTATAATAAATATGGTCGAAGGAGGATCCAGCCTGTCACCATTTGAATCAAACTGAATATTACCTATTACACCATCAAAAGAGATCTCTTTCAGTTCAGTCATAAAATCTTCCGGTAATATAGAATTAGATCTCCTCATTGCTTCGATCACAAGAAATACTGCATCATATGCATAAGGAGCATACTCCCCCGGGCCATCAATAGAAAATGATGTTTCTTCTTTTAAGCTGTCGAGCATCTCATTATAATCGTGCCAGAAATTAACAGCATCCGGATCCTCAGAATAGATGGCAAGTGATGGAGGTTCGGGGACTATTGCTATCGTACCTTCCAGGTCCGAAGAATCTGCAAATGAAAAAATTGATTCATCCATACCCAGTGCTTCGGTAATAAATCTTGATTCAAGACCCAGCTTTCTTACCTCTCTTATCATCAAAGCCAATTCATTATGTCTTGCAGCAAAGAATATATGATCAGGTTCATCTATCAGGAGATTCTCTGCCATTACTGTCAGATCATCCTCGCCGATCTTTATGGAATATCTTCTCAAGACTTCCCTGTCCTGCTCAGAGAATAAATCCTCCATGAAATCCATGAGATCACTTGAATATTCTTCCCTATTATCAATAAATATTATTTTCTGCGGTTCAATATCATTAATTATAAAATCTGCTATATTCTCAATTTTCTGCTTATTATTGATGATCATCCTGAAAAAATTATTGTTCCCTAAAACGATATCTGTTTTCTGTGCAAATGGAGTTATTAACGGAATATTATATTCCCCGTAAACCGGTATTGATACTTTAGTCGTACCGTCAAAAGTTGAACCGATCACTACTGCCACTCCCTGATCGACCATTTCTCTTGCAGTAAGAAAGGCTTTTTCCGGATTTCCTTCATCATCCTTTGTGACAATTTCTATTTTATAATCAAAACCACCTATATTGACCGGGGATATTTTCGATACAGCCAGTTCCATGCTTACAAGCTGTTCTTCACCAAAAGACTTATATTCTCCCGTAAGTACTGCCTGATTTCCAATTTTAATTATTCTCTCCCTTGTATCACACGCCGAGAAGTTCATTGCAGAAAGTATTATCAACAAAATAGAAATATAAATGATTCCTGCCCTGATTTTTTTTTCTTTAATCATCCTTAAAAGGTTCATGACTTACCTCAAACAAACTAAAAGTATTTGTAAAAACAATAAAAAAGATTATACCAAAAAAAGACTAATTAATAATTACTTTTAATCCCTATAGACTAAATTGTTTAAAATTATTTCCGAAAAAGTTTAATTTATTGTATTATCAGACTTAATAACCAACCTTTTACACAGGGAGGAAATATGAGTAGAATAGCAATAGTCACTGACAGCACTTCAGATATTCCGAAAGATATGGTCAAAGAGCATCAGATCACCTCTGTGCCACTATCGGTTATTTTTGGAGAAGAGACATTCCTGGATGATGGAATACAAATAACCATTGAAGAATTCTATAAGAAACTAAGGTCCGAAGAAAAACTTCCCACTACAACACAGCCCACTCCCAGGGATTTTGTGGATGTGTATAAAGATCTCCTTAAGGACCATGACCGGGTGGTGTCTATCCACTTATCAAAGAAGATGTCCGGGACCATTAATTCCGCTGAAATGGCAAAACAGCAGATGCCTGATGCCCCAATAGAAATAATAGACTCGGAATTTACCCATATGCCACTGGGTTTTTTAGTTTTAGAAGCTGCAAAGGTTGCAAATGCAGGTGGGTCAAATAGTGCAATTAAATCCACTATTGATGGTCTTAGAAACAGGATGAATGAATTATTTGTACCCAGCACCCTCGAATACCTTAAAAAAGGTGGAAGGATAGGGAAAGCTAAAGGGCTTATTGCTTCTCTTCTTGAAATAAAACCGATCCTAACATTACATGATGGCGAAGTTTCCCAGTTTAAAACTGCAAGGAGATGGAACCAGGCAAAGACTGAGATAATTGATTCAATGGAGACCTTAATAAACGATCCTTCAAAACTGACTGTTTCAGTTGGTGATTCTGACACTGAAGAGGATGGAACCGAGATGTATGATAGGATAAAAGAAAAATTCAATCCAAAAAAGATCTTCAGGGTCAATATTGGTGCAGTTGTTGGAACACATCTTGGTCCGGGAGGTATTGCTGTCTCATTCTATGAAAACTGATCCGGATAATATAAAAACTGTCAAATTAAAAAAAATACTCAGAAACAAGATCCAGGAAAAAAGGGACAACCTGTCTGATCATGAAAGGCTCACAGGGAGCAAGTTGATCGCAGAAAGATTTATGGAGCTTGATTGCTATATAACTTCAAAAGAGATACTGGCATACCACCCTTTTAGAAGTGAAATAGATACAACTATAATCATACGCGAAGCTTTAAAGCAGAAGAAAAAAATTATCCTTCCAAAGGTGAGCGGCAGCTACCTCGACTTATACTATATTAAAGATCTCTCAAATGATCTTAGTCCGGGAAGCTTTGGTATAATGGAACCTGTCCCCTCGAGGTGTACACTTGCATCATATAAGAGTATTGACCTGGCCCTGATCCCGGGAGTCGGTTTTGACAGGGATTATAACCGGCTGGGTTATGGCGGAGGTTTTTATGATAAGCTACTGAAAAAAATACCGGCAGAAGTTCCAAGGATCGCCCTGGCTTTTGACCTCCAGATAGCTGAAAGTATTCCCGTAATGGCTCATGACCTGAAAGTGGACATAATCATTACTGAAAAAGAGATGCTGGCTTCTATTAATGATTGTGAAGATTTAATAAATAATAAATAAGATGAAAGGTCTTTGATGCCCAAAGAAACTGAAAAGATTCAATTAGCCCTGTTGATACCCGCATATAATGAAGAAAAATATATAGAGGGAGTAATAGAAAAATCATCAAAATATGAAATGGACATGATAATCATCGATGATGGTTCAATTGATTCTACCGCATCTATTGTCGAATCTCTTATACCCTCTTATAGTCCACACTTAAAACTTATCAGGCATACCAAAAATCTTGGAAAAGGACAGGCGCTTATTACAGGTTTTGACTATATAAAAGAAAATGATTATTCAGGAGTCATCACCCTTGATGCTGACGGCCAACATGATACAAATGAAATAATAAATTTTCTAGAATTGATCAAAAAAGAAGATCCGGACCTTATCATCGGCGATCGTCTGGGTAATACTGCAGGGATGCCGTTCATAAGACTTGCCACCAATGTCTTTACCTCCTGGGTCATCTCAAAGATCGCGGGGAAAAAAGTAAGTGATGTCCAGTCCGGCTACCGTTATCTAAAAACAATAGCATTGGAAAAAATAAAATTAAAAACAAAGAATTTTGACACAGAACCTGAGATCATATTCCGTGCAGGATGGCATGATATGAAAATATTAAATGTTCCGATCAAGACAATATATCATGATGATTTTGTAAGCTATGTCAATCCGGTAAGAGATACCATAAAGTTTTTTAAGCTTGTTTTTAACAGCCTGAAATGGAAAAGGGAGTTCAGGAAACAGTCACTTAAGTGATCCTGTTATTTAAATATCTGTATTATCTCATAAAAGGAAGCTGCAATATAAAGTATGATTACTATTGATATAGATAAGATAGGGACAACTTTATTTGATAATCTATATTTATGGATATATGCCCCGCTGCTTATTGTGATGATGCGATAAAGCATTTCAGTGGATGATAGAATTATGACCTCAGCAGGTATAGGAATACCATGCCTCACAATACCGGAAAAAAGAAAAATAGATATAAAGAGTCCTGATATAAAGCTTACCGGCATACTTAACCGTAAATATCCCAATACAAAATATAGAATTGTTGATATGAAGTTCCCGATAAAAATAGTGATAAATACTCTGAAATAAGTCATTCCCTCAGAATACTCATTAATTCCAAAGAATTGTTGAAGGATTTTAAATCTATCTATTATATATGCACTCTGCTCCTTGAAGAAAAAATAAAACAAATAACCCAGAGCTGTTCCAGCTGCAAAAAGTCCTATACTCTTCAAGAATATTATCCAGAACCTTTTACCCATTTACTGCCTTTTCTCCCTCGAGGATCTCTATCATGATACTGCATACTTTGGGATCGAATTGGGTGCCTGAATTATTGTTAAGCTCATCCAGTGCTTCCTGCGTGGTCAGGGCCAGCCTGTAAGGACGGTCCGTAGTCATTGCATCATATGAATCTGCTACCATAAGTATCTTTGAATAAAGAGATATTTCATCGCCTTTTATGCCGTGAGGATAGCCTTTCCCGTCCATTCTTTCATGGTGGTGAAGTATTGCAGATGCTTCACTCTTGAGAAATGTTATTTCTTTTACAATATTATAACCTACCAATGGGTGTTTCTTAACTTCCTCCCAATCGGATTTATTAAAACCTCCCGGTTTATTTAATACAGACAAATCGATCTGTATTTTGCCCAGATCATGCAGGTTTGCAAGATTTACAAGGAGTTCAGTATCATATTCATTTAGTTTCATCTGACGTGCTATTTTCTCACTGTATTCTGCGACCCTGACAGAATGACCTGCCGTATAAGTATCTTTTGCTTCCATGATCTTTACGATCTGTAAAATACTATTGAGTAAGGCCCTTCTTTCCTTTACTCTCAATAAATACGTATACTGGGCTATCATCAGTGGAAGAGATGTAAAAAGAAGTGTGAATTCACTGTATTGTTTATAAAGAAAAGATATTGCTATGGCCATTGCAGCCAGGAACAATTGAAATGGTATAAGCCATGCAAAATTAAATATCCATACATTGGCAAAGCTTATCCCTTCATTTATCGATATTGCTCCGGCAGTAAGCATCGTATTGAGAAAGAAAAATATATATGCAGCAGCCAGGATAAATCCAATATTTTTTGCATAGAAAAAATTTGTCATATTTTTATCATATAGAAACTCAAAGACCATGCTGGCTACACCCATGGATATCAAATACTGCCCGGCATTAAACAGATGTCTGTAATATGGGACTCTTTTCACGAATTCCCGAATATTGAAGATCGATATGAAAGTAACGATTATTGCGGTTGATGGACCAAATATGATGAGGCTTGCAAGCGAGATCCCAAAATTTACAGAGACACTTCCAGTTTTTGGAAGTGGTGCTGAAAGGTTGTCAGCTGCAAAGATCAATGCACCAAACAACACCACTCCTAATATTGATATGTCCTTATAGGTAGTAAGTATATAAGCTGAAACGGCTATACCTACTAAAAAAATCAGGTAAACATATATCTTTAAAATTAGAGTTCTATCTTTTGCCACTAGTTATTGTGTTCTCTTAACAAATATAATGCATTATACCAAAAATGGATAATTTATTATATTTTCTACCACCTTACTGTTGCAGCGATTCCTACCAGGGAACCTAAGATCATTAATACTTTGTATAACTTCCTCATTTATTCCACCTCCTTTATTAGTTGAATAGGTCTGTATAAAATTACCACCTAACTGTTGCTGCGATTCCTACCAGGGAACCTAAGATCATTAATATTTTGTATAATTTCCTCATCTTTAACACCTCGCTTTCAAAAAGAACTTTTTTGACAATTA
>JAZFRP010000087.1:0-6597 GCA_036445715.1 Candidatus Humimicrobiaceae bacterium
GAGTAAATATGCTGAAAGAATATAAGAGCATTATGAATATATCCGGACCACTGCTGCTAGTAGAAGGTGTTGAAGGAGTAAAATATGAGGAACTTGTCGATATAAGGCTTGATGACGGAACACTTAGGAGTGGAAGGGTTCTTGAGGTCGATAGGGACCGGGCCCTGGTGCAGGTATTTGAAGGGACCTCGGGAATCGACTCTGAGAAGACCAGGGTAAGATTCCTCGGAAGAGGTACCCATATGTACCTGTCTGAGGATATACTGGGAAAAGTCTTTACCGGTCTCGGGAAGCCAAAGACAGAAAGCGACAAGATAATAGCCGAGAAAAGTATGGACATAAACGGATCACCGATAAATCCATATGCCCGTAATTACCCGGATGAATTTATCCAGACTGGCATATCTTCAATAGATGGCCTGAATACTTTAGTAAGGGGACAAAAGCTCCCGATATTTTCCGGTGCGGGACTTCCGCATAACCGTATAGCGGCCCAGATAGCAAGGCAGGCGACAGTTCTCGGGGATAAGGAAGATTTTGCAGTCGTCTTTATTGCAATTGGAATAACATTTGAAGAATCCCAGTATTTTGTAAATGATTTTAAAAAGACAGGAGCTATCAGCCGGTCAGTACTGGTCTTAAACCTTGCAAATGACCCGGCTATTGAAAGGATCGCTACTCCCCGTGTCGGGCTTACATGCGCAGAATACCTGGCTTTTGAAAAGGACATGCATGTCCTTGTAATACTTACTGATATGACAAATTACTGCGAAGCATTAAAGGAAGTATCTGCGGCAAGAAAGGAAATACCCGGTAGACGGGGTTATCCGGGATACCTGTATACGGACCTGGCAACCATATATGAAAGGGCCGGAAGGATAAAGGGAAGACAGGGTTCCATAACCCAGATCCCCATACTTACAATGCCCGAAGACGATAAGACCCATCCCATTCCGGATCTTACAGGATATATAACTGAAGGACAGATAATACTTTCAAGGTCCCTTCACAAGAAGAAGCTTTCCCCTCCGGTGGACGTGCTTCCTTCGCTTTCAAGGCTTAAAGATAAAGGTATCGGGAAAGGAAAGACAAGGGAGGACCATGCTGATATTTTCAATCAACTATATGCGGCATATGCCAGGGGTAAGGAAGTCCAGGAATTGGCCGTTATACTGGGTGAAGCGGCTCTAACCGACATCGATAAGGTATATTTTAAATTTGCCGAAGAATTTGAAGCTAAATATATATCCCAGGGAGAATACGAGAACAGGACCATAGAAGAGACACTGGACCTTGGATGGAAACTTCTTTCTGTCTTTCCAAGGGAAGAATTGAAAAGAGTCAGGGATGAGTTTCTCGATAAATACTATGATGATCCTGAAAAAAAAGAGAAGAAAGAATAGCATTATATGCTTGAAAATGTAAATGCAACAAGGATGGACCTCCTCAAATTGAAAAAGAGGCTGCTGCTTGCAGCAAGAGGGCATAAGTTGCTCAAGGATAAAAGGGATGAACTCATGAGACTGCTTATGGGGATAATAGATGAGGTCAAGGATCTCAGGCTATCTGTTGAAAGCGAGTTCAGGAGTATACTTGAAGGTTTTGTACTTGCAAAAGCCAGGATGGGCCCTTTTCAGGTGGAGCAGGCCCTGTTGATGCCGGTAAAAAAAATATCAGTGTCGGTGAGCAAAAAAAATCTTATGAGTGTAAGGGTCCCAGAATTTGAAAAGGAAGTCTCCGGCGGTATCATACCCTATGGATATATAAATACATCGGGAGATATTGATATTTCCCTGGATAAGTTTGATAAGTTTATTGAAAGCCTGCTCATACTTGCTGAAAAAGAGAAAGCTGTGCAGCTTATGGCCACTGAAATAGAGGAAACCCGCAGAAGGGTAAATGCGCTTGAATACAAGTTGATCCCGGACCTGGAAGAGACCATTAAGTCTATAACCATGAGACTTGATGAGAATGAGCGTGCGAATACGGTAAGGTTGATGAAAGTAAAGGATATAGTAAGGAGCCACTGACAGGAATTATAAGATCATTTATTATTTGTCTCTTTTAGTTTCCACTTATCTCTTCGGCAAGTTCATTAAGGTAGACCCACCGCTCCATTTTACCGGAAAGCTCCCCTTGAAGCTCTTTCTGCTTTTCTGCCAGTTCTTTCATCTTTATACGGTCGGACCAGTTTTCCGTCATCTCTTTTTCAATTACTGAAAGCATATCTTCAAGTTTGGAAATATCTCCATCTATTTTCCCGAACTCCTTGTTCTCGGCATAAGTAAATCTTTTCTTTTTATCAGGTTCCCTTGATTTCCTGGAGACCTTTTTCTTTTTCAGGGATTCCGGCCTGGCAGTTTCCAGGCTTCTCTCATAAATATCAAGATCATTATAAAGAGCGGTTTCCCCGTCTTCTTTTACTGCTATTATCCTGTCGACTACCTTGTCCAGGAAATACCTGTCATGTGATATTACAAGAACCGCCCCCTTAAAGATCTGCAGGTATTCCTCGAGCACTTCAAGGGTCTGTATATCCAGGTCATTTGTGGGTTCATCCAGGAGAAGGACATTTGGTTTTTCTATCAGTGTCTTTGCCAGGAGGAGCCTTCTTCTTTCACCCCCGGATAGATTGCTGATGAGGCTGTATTGATGATCAGCATCAAAAAGGAAACGTTCAAGCATCTGGCCCGCTGAGATCCTCTGGCCATTACCAGTCTCTACATATTCTGCGGTTTCCTTAATATAGTCAATAACCCTTTTAGAATGATCCATATCATCATTGCCCTGGCTGTAGTAGGCTACTTTTACAGTCTTACCGGTGCTTATTTCTCCATTATCCGGCGTGACAAGTCCTGCTATCAGGTCAAGAAGGATAGTCTTTCCCATACCATTAAGGCCTACTATACCGATCCTGTCCGATTGGCCCAAAAGTAAACTAAAACTTTTAAGTACTACCTGTCCTTCAAATGATTTAGAGACATTGTCCAGTTCTATCACTTTTTTACCCAGACGCCTGTAAGCTGCCGGAAGTTCAAGTTTTTCATCAGAGGTATTTATATTTGCTTTTTTTAATCGATCAAAACGGGCGATCCTTGCTTTTTGCTTGGTCGTCCTTGCTTTTGCACCCTGCCGTATCCATTTTAATTCATTTACATAAAGGCGTTTGCGCCTTCTCTCCATATTATCATTTATCTCCCCGCGTTTTGTCCTGGCTTCAAGGAAATATTCAAAATTTCCCGCATAATTATAAAGTCCGCCCCCGTCTATCTCTATGATACGGTTGATCACCCTGCTCAGGAAGTAACGGTCATGGGTCACTAAAAGCAGTGCACCTTTTCTTGCGGCTAAATAGTTTTCGAGCCATTTTATTGCCTCGAAATCAATATGGTTCGTGGGTTCATCAAGCACCAATAGGTCCGAAGGCCTGATGAGTGTTTCTGCAAGAGCGATCCGCCTCTTATGTCCGCCGGACAGTTCGCCGATCCTGCGGTTCACATCATCTATGCCGAGCCTGGTCAAAATGCTTTTTGCTTCTACTTCAAAGTTCCAACCGTCAAGAGCATCCATTTCTGAAGCGCGTATTATAAGTTCGGCCTGGAGTTTTTTATTATCCGGTGATATCTGCAGTTTATTTGATGTAGATTCATATTTCCTTACAGCCTTCATCACAGGGTGGTCGCCCTGGAGTATATGCTCAAGGACTGTCATATCCATATCAAATTCAGGGTTCTGGGGAAGGTACTGGATGGTAATGCCGCTGCTTCTGGCGATGCTCCCGGAATCCGGCTCTATTTGTCCGCTAAGTATCTTTAGAAATGTGGATTTTCCGGTCCCATTTATACCGACAAGGCCTATACGGTCATTATCTTCCACCCCAAAGGAGATGTCTTCGAAGAGCACTTTCTCTGAAAAGCTCTTGGATACATTTTTCATCGAAAGTATATTCATATTCCAGGCTTACATATTCATATTGCCATATACCGGAAACTCACTGGCAAGCTTTTTGACTTTGGCTTTAATACCGGACAAAATCGTTTGATTGTCCTTATTCTTTAAAGCGGTAGAAATATATTCTCCTATCTTTTCCATCTCTGCTGTTCCCATTCCCTGCGTGGTAACGGCCGGTGTCCCGATCCTTATCCCGCTGGTGACCGTGGGGGTTAGCTTATCATAAGGGATCACATTACAATTAAGTACCAGGTTCACGCTTGCAAGAAGATCTGCCGCTTCAATACCGGTGATTCCCTTATCTGTAAGATCCACAAGGAAAAGATGATTGTCTGTACCTCCGGATACTATCCTGAAATTTTCACTCTCTATATAACTGCAAAGAGCTTTAGAATTCTCGATTATCCTCCTGCTATAATCTTTAAAAGAATCTTCCAGGGCCTCTTTAAAGGCAACTGCTTTGGCTGCGATGATATGCATGAGAGGTCCTCCCTGTACTCCGGGAAAAACTGATTTGTCTATAAGTCCCCCGTATTTTTTATCGGTGATTATCATACCTCCCCTGGGCCCCCTCAGGGTCTTATGTGTAGTAGCAGTTGTAAAATCTGCTACTCCTACAGAATTAGGGTGTAATCCGCTTGTCATAAGTCCTGCGATATGGGCGGTATCAGCCATAAAATAGGAACCCACTTCATCCGCGATCTCCCTGAACTTGGAAAAATCTATGCTCCTGGAGTATGAGCTGGCTCCGGCGATAATGAGATTTGGCTTTACTATTTTAGCCTGCTTCATTATGGCCCCGTAATCTATCATCTCAGTATCTGGATCTACGCTATATGTATGAACCTCGAAATATTTTCCTGCCAGGTTCTGTTTATGGCCGTGTGAAAGGTGCCCCCCGTCACGGAGATTCATGGAAAGGATCCTGTCCCCGCATTTAAGTATGGAAAGATAGACAGCCATATTGGCATTTACCCCACTGTGGGGCTGGACATTGCTGTAGTTTGAGCCAAACAATTTATTTGCCCTCTGCCTGGCCAGCTCCTCTACACTATCCATATTCTCGCAACCTTCATAATACCTGAAACCGGGATAACCTTCGGCATATTTATTTGTAAGGACAGAACCCATGGTCCTTATTACTTCCTGGGAAGTAAAATTCTCTGATGCTATAAGTATTATATTCTCCTGCTGTCTTTTTATCTCATTGTTGATGATATTCCTTATATCATCATCAAATACCTTGTCATGTGTATGATTATTATTGGCTTTACTTGCAGTCACAGGACCTGCTCCTTTCTTCAATACTTGATATCTTTCCAACTCTTCTCTGGTGCCGCGCATCATCACTTGCAGGCGTATCCAGGAAGACCTTTGTAATATTTAGAGCCTCTTCTACCGGGATAAACCTGGCTCCGATACATAGGATATTTGCATCATTATGCTGTCTCGTAAGACTTGCCGTTTCTTCATTCCAGCAAACTGCTGCCCTTATCCCCCTGACCTTGTTTGCAGCCATCGATATGCCTATGCCCGTACCGCATACCAGGACACCGAGTTCTGCCCGGCCGCAACTGATCTCTCTTGCACCCTTTTCTCCATAATCCGGATAATCCACACTGTTTCCATCAAAAGTACCTACATCGATTATTTCATGACCAAGTGAGATTACAAGCTCCGAGATCTTTTTTTTATGTTCAAAACCTGCATGGTCAGAACCGATAACTATTTTCATAAAATACTCCAAATACCTCAAAGACATTTTAAAACATAGAACAGTATATTATAATACGCCGGAAAATATAATCCAAAAAAACAAAAAAGCCTGCCATAAATATATGATTACTGTTATTTTATGTAGAGATCTACCGGAAGTGCAAGCTAAAGGTACGCTGATTGGCGTATTAGGCGGGCAGCATTAATAATCATAAAGATCTCCAAGTATATCTTCATAATCCACCGCACCCTGCCTCAATAATACTGGTTCCTCATCAGTAAGGTCTACAATTGTTGATTCCTTTCCACCAAGACTTGAACCATGGTCGACCACAAAATCTGCCCCCTTCTTTATTTCCTCCGGAACTTCATCAATCGTGCGGGGCTGGACCATGGTCCCGGACAATGTGGCGCTGGTAGAGACTACCGGTCCCGTAAGGTCTATTATATCCCTGATCACTTTAAGCCCCGCCATCCTTATTGCAATAGTCGGCATTCCACCGGTAACAAAGCTTCCTATTGATTCATTTTTGGAAAGTATCAATGTGAGGGGATATGGTTTCTTTATATCCCAGTATTTGGCGATTAGCTTTTTTACCGGATCATTTACTCCAACTGTAAGTGTTTTCAACTGGGACATGGATGAGATCAGGACAATAAACGGTGTACCGGACTTTCTCTTTTTTATTGAATAGATCTTCTTAACCGCACCTTCATTATCATGGATACAGCTCAGACCGTATATGGTTGCAGTTGGGAGCACCCCAACCTTTCCACTGGCAAGCAAGCTCGATATATTTTCTAATATTGAGCTATCGGACAGATCTTCTTGTATGAGGTATATTTTTTTCATCATGGTCCCTTAATTATAATATAACTCAAGAGAATTATCGAAGCCGAAATTATCAAAGTGAACAAAATATTATCATA
>JAZFRP010000088.1:0-3151 GCA_036445715.1 Candidatus Humimicrobiaceae bacterium
AAAAGAAATGCTTCAGCAAAGCATAGCCAGGCTTAAAGAGGATTATGATAATTTCAAGGGTCAAATATCAAAGTTTGCCGATGATTTCAAGCAAAAGACATTAAGCATCGGAGATATACAACTGAATGATACATTAAAGGAAATCGACTCTGCTTCCGAAAAAATAGGCATAGATGAGTTGACGGACATTATCGTGCAAGAAGAGGGAAAGAAATCCGGGACCTTACAGGATGCTACATCACCGGAAGAAAGCGGAATGGAAAATAGTTTTCCGGAGGACAAGGTAGAATTCAAGCATGCAAAAAAAGAATTTATTGAAGAATCTGAAATAAATGAAGAGGATAAAGAGCAGGAGGCTACTCTCTCAGATGATATTATTGAAGAATTGAATTATCAGGGCAATGTTGATCTTGAAGAGGATAAAGAGAAAGACCCTGAAGAGAGTGACAGCCCTGACATAGAAGGGGAAAAAGCTGATATTGAAGATAATGATGAAGAAAATGGAAAAAAGACAAGGAAAAAGATCGATATAGCAAACCCTGATATAATCAATGATTTTTTCAAGACTGATGAAGACTGATAATATTAAATTATACATAAGACCAGGTGCATCAGAAACAAGAGTTGAGGGGATCTACCGGGAGAGGATAAAAATAAGGATAAGTGCACCTCCTGAAAAGGGAAAAGCAAACAAAGAACTTATTAAATTTATCGGAGGGATCCTGTCGATACCAAAAAGCCGGATCTCAATCATTTCAGGAAAAACATCTAATTACAAAGAAATACAAGTTAACTCAAGTCATAATAAAAACTATTATGACATTATTCTGGGAGCTTGTCCGGGAACTGGATCCGGACTGTAGGAGCGTTAGCCCTTAGCGGTTACAGGCTCCTAAACTACTCAAAAGTAACCTATAATTACTGCCGATGCATTAATATTGTGTAAAAAATAATTTAAAATCACTACTATATTGTAATAAAATCAATAAATTACCAGTATTCTGCAATACTTTGACCTGATAAAAACCAGAAAAACCTATATTTTTTCTATTGACAAGATAATATAATAGAATTATTATAGTTATATCAAAATTATCTAAAACATGAATAATACTATCACTTTAATAAATATTATTATTGAAGCAACTACAATAAGCAGGTATTTACGGAAATATTTTTAAACTGTATATAATTTACAATAATATATCTAAGTAAATGGGAATAATACTTTATATCGGAAAAAATAAAGAAATTACTGATAGTATAGCTGAAATTACGCTAAATAATCATGAAGTAGCAATATTAAGCTGTAATTATTATTATCAGCACTATATAGAGGAATATATGCCTGATTATATAATATTATCTGCAGATACAGAGAATTATGCTGAGATATCAAAGTATATTGCTGAAAAAAGCACCGTACAGCTTATAGTAACTGATAAAGATAGAATTGATATTGATCAATCAAGTAAAGCCATACAAATATGCGGACCGACATCATCAGGTCAAGTAAAAGATATCATCAATATAATCGAAAAGATCGATAAGATCGAACCTGGAAAAAACAGGAAATATAAATATGCAAAACAAGAAGTACTTTCTTTTTATTCTATACAGGGCGGAGTCGGAAAAACTTCTATAGCTTTTAATACCGCCTGGTATTTGAGTAAAAGAAATATTGGGCGAATATTACTAATAGATTTAAATTTTTGTGAGGGTCCATCCGATATTTCAATTCGTCTTAAAGTAGACAGACTGACCAATATGAGTACCTATATAAAAAATACTCTTAAAGGAATTGATAGTATCCAGGATTCCATCACCAATCTAAATAATATTGATATCATGATACCGCCTCTGTCTCTGCACCAAAGTGATGGATTTAATCTTGATATGCTGAACAATCTTATTTACTCAGCAAGAAATGATTACGATGTAATAATCGCCGATATACCATTCAGGTATGACAATGTCTCTTTAGAGATGTTGAATCTGTCTACGAGTTCTGTAATAGTTTTATCCCCTGATATCAGTCTTGCTCCAAGGGTTGTGGATTTTCAGAAATTTTTACCTGAAAAACAGAAAAAAGCAGCAATCCTGAACAAAGTAGAAAAAGGGGATACACAAATAAAAAAGGATTATGAAAGCATTACCGGTATACCTGTTTGCGGACAATTTGATTTTGTTCCAAAAGATAGAAGGAAATTATTAAAAGACGGAAGATCAGAGATAGAGCTTCCGGACATGCAGGCAGGTATATGGGAACTTGCGGATTATATATTTTAATATGGAAGAAGAAAAAAAATTATACACCATAAATGAAGTCTCGGAACTGGTAGGAATAAGTGAATCAGAGATAATCAGGGTAGTGATGCTTAAAAAGTTACCAGCCATAAGAGTCGGCAAAGCTATAAGGATCAAGGAAGAGGACCTTGAGAATTTTTTAAATGACTTTGTCGGAGAAGAGAAATCCCAACAGGCGAGCAAGGAGCCGGTACTTTATACTGCAGAACAGGTAGCAAAGATCTTGAAGCTTTCAGTTGACAATATTTGGAATCTACTAAAAACAGCAAAGCTTAAAGGATTTAAGATCAGGGAAGGTAGGAGTTCATGGAGGGTGCCTGCGGATAGTCTGGAAGATTTCATTGAAAGTAGAACTAATAAGTCGATTTAGGGCAGGTTCCTAGTATGGTGGATACTAAAAAAAGAAGGCTAACGGCCTGGGAAAAGATAGCCGTAGGCATAATAGTTATTTTGATAATTGTAATAGTCCTGATAATTTTTATTGACCAGGTTCAGGACTATTTAAATACTTTTTTTAATTGGTTAAACAGTAGCGAATAAATTATTGTCATATCTATTTTTCGGGGAGGTGGAATAAATGAGGAAATTTTACAAAATATTAATGATCTTAGGTTCCCTGGTAGGAATCGCAGCAACAGTAAGATGGTAGCAGTAGAAGCACCAGGACTGCATTCAGTAGTAAAAATGTGGTCAGAGATGCAGCAATATAATTGTCAAAAAAGTTCTTTTTGAAAGCGAGGTGTTAAAGATGAGGAAATTATACAAAATATTAATGATCTTAGGTTCCCTGGTAGGAATCGCAGCAACAGTAAGATGGTAGCAGTAGAAGCACCAGGACTGCATT
>JAZFRP010000089.1:0-5464 GCA_036445715.1 Candidatus Humimicrobiaceae bacterium
AAAGGACCCCTAAAGGAAGAATGGCTACCAGCAGGGCCTTTAAATATCTTGGGGTAAAAAAGGAAGATACTCCAAAGCTTTTCTAGGGACCTTTCCGGAAACCGGTACCCGGACATGCGGCGCCTGCCAGGATTAATGGTGAAATATGAGGACTGAATTATTTGATTATAGATTACCTAGGGATCTTAATGCCCAAAAACCATTGCCACTAAGGGATCATTCAAGATTGATGGTGCTGGACAGTAATAGTGGCGGGGTCATCCATGACAGTTTCTTTAATATTGGTAAATACTTAAATCCTGGGGATGTACTGGTTATTAATGAAAGCCGGGTAAACAAGTGCAGGATATTTGGCAAAAAAGAAAGTACCGGAGCGGATGTAGAATGTTTCGTTCTCAAAAAAGTAGATATTTACAGTAAAAGTAATGAGTATGAAGTTCTTTTAAAACCGTCTAAAAGATTAAGAACAGGTGACAGAGTTATCATAGGGGAGCATTCCCTGATAATAAAATCAAAAGGTGAATATGGAAAAGCTAATGTAATTTTCAGTTCCCCTGCAGATGAAATATTTGAAACTGATGGAGAACTACCTTTTCCACCATATATAAAAGGCAGGGATTTTCACGAGGACCGCTACCAGACAGTCTATGCCTCAAGGGGAGGGTCTACGGCTGCACCAACTGCCGGACTTCACTTTACAGAAAAATTGATATCCGATCTTACAGAAAAAGGGATATTGTTTGCCAAAATAGTCCTCGATATCGGTCTGGATACTTTCAGGCCTATCAGTGCCGGGGATATCAGTGAACACCGGATGCATAAGGAGTATTATTATATTGATAACAGGGAAGCAGGGATCATAGAAGAAGGAAGGCTGAGGCCCGGCAGCAGGATAATAGCAGTGGGCACAACAGCTGCAAGGGTACTTGAGACACTTATACAAAAATATGATAAAGTCAGGGAGGGGAGTGGGTATACCGGTATTTACATCTACCCTCCATATGAATTTAAAGCAGTGGACTGCATGATAACTAATTTTCATCTTCCGCGTTCATCACTTCTTGTCATGGTAAGTGCATTTGCCGGACGTAAGAGGATGCTTGATGCATACGAGGAAGCAAAAATGAATAATTACAGGTTCTATAGTTTCGGTGACTGCATGTTTATAAAATGAGCGATCATATATATTAAATAATTATTTTGGATTTATGTTTAAAATAGAAAAAAACGACAAAAATACAGAAGCCAGGACTGGTGTATTAAAAACTATTCATGGTCCGGTTAAAACTCCGGTTTTTATGCCTGTTGGAACAAAGGGTACAGTGAAAGCAATAAGGCCTGAGGACCTGTATGGTTTTGGGAGCAATATAATACTGGCAAATCTTTACCACCTGTACCTACAGCCCGGAATAGATATCATTGAAGCTGCCGGAGGGATCCATTCATTTATGAATTGGAGAAAAAGCATACTTACAGATAGCGGAGGTTTCCAGGTTTTCAGTCTGGGGAAAATAAGGAAAATATTAGATGAGGGCGTAGAGTTTAAATCCATTATTGACGGCTCAGCTCATCTTTTTACACCTGAAAATGTGATAGAGATGCAATCAAGACTTGGAAGTGATATAGCAATGGTGCTGGATGAATGCATACCTTTTAACCAGGACTATGATTATACAAAAGAGGCAGCATTAAGGACCATTAAATGGGCAGAAGCGTCACTCAGGAAAAAAAGATCCGGGGATATAAGGAATGATATGAAGATCTTCGGCATAATACAGGGTGGATTTATAAAAGATCTAAGAAGTTACTCCGCTGAAGTCATATCGGGTATGGATTTTGACGGTACTGCTATAGGTGGTTTAAGTGTCGGTGAAGAAAGGGGCAGGACATTTGAAATGCTTGCCCATACTATTCAAAATGTGGACCGTAGAAAACCCCTGTATTTCATGGGACTTGGAGATCCTGTAGGAATACTTGAAGCTATTGGATCAGGCATTGATATGTTTGACTGTGTTATGCCTACAAGAATTTCCAGGAATGGCAGTGCTTTTACACGAGTTGGAAGGATAAATCTTAAGAATAAAAAATATATCCGTGATTTTGATCCCATAGATAAGACATGTGATTGTTATACTTGCACGAATTATTCAGCAGCATACTTAAGGCATCTGATAAAGAGTGGTGAGATATTTGCAAGCATGCTTCTTACCATACATAATTTGAGCTTTATATTCAAACTGGTAGATGCATCAAGGGGTGCTATAATCGCAGGAAATTTCAAGCAATTCAAAAAAGATTTTCTAAATGATTATATAATTAAAAGAGCCTGTCCGGGAACTGGATCTGAACTTATTGGACAATAAAATAGTAAAATACAAGGAAAAGCGCCGCAAGCAATATGTCACATTGTTCAGGAGATTTAACAAAGCAGATTGTTGTTTTAGTGTCCAACCCTTCGGGCAGCCGCTATTTTTAAACAGCTCTTCGTTTTTCGTCATCACCGATGCTACATATCGCTTCTTTCTTAAGCCTTGATCTGTTTAAAAATATCAGGCTGCAAGTCTGAGCCCAGTTCTCGGACAGGCTCTTAAAAAAAAATAAAAAATTAGTGATATTTAGTTGCAATAATTTTAAAAAAGTTAATAATAGTAATATTTGATTAATAATATAAGGAGTGAGATAAAAATGAAATTCTCAAAAAAGATGATTGCGATTATAATCTTGAGCATTATGCTCATCAGTCTTTCCGCTTTCTCAGTGAGTTGCCTTCCTTTAACAGGAGCAGCAAATGGTGCAGCAGAGACTACGGGAGCCCCGGCTGAAGAAGCTACTGGTTTTGCTGCGATATTTGCGCAATATGGTACATGGATATGGCTTGCTATTCTTGTTGTAGCATTTTATTTTCTTTTAATAAGACCGCAACGTACAAGAAGCAAGAAAGCACAGGAACTTATGTCCAGCCTGACACGTGGAGATGAAGTTGTAACTGCCGGCGGTTTTCATGGAAGGATAAAGGACATCAGGGATGATGTTATAGTGATAACAATTGCTTCCGGTATAGATGTTAAAATAAGTAAAGGCTCTGTGTCTAAAAAAGTTACTCAACAGAAATAGATTATAAAAATATACCAGATAATCAAACTAAAAGCATAATCTAGTTTATATCTAGAAATTAAAAGGGATGCGCAATAAAAAAGTAAATATCATAGTAATTATTGCATTTATGCTAATAATAGGTGTGAGTCTTTATTATGTGATAGCTGAGCCAATAAACCTTGGACTGGACCTGAGAGGCGGGACACAGATAATACTCAAACCTGTTGAAGGTGAGAATTCAAATGTTACGGATGAGTCTCTTGATAAGGCTATGCTTATAATCCGTGACAGGATCGATATGCTTGGTGTATCAGAACCTCTTGTAACCCGTGACAGTTCTAATAATATAATAATACAACTGCCCGGTGTCAGCGACCCTGACAGGGCATTAGAGGTTATTGGAAAAACTGCCCAGCTTGAATTCAGGATCCTGAATGGAACACTGCTCTCAAGAACCGGCCAGGAAACAGAATTTATCGGGTTTGATCCCGACACAGGGGAACTTGTTTATGACGGTAAACCTGACGAGATAATCCTTGTCGACGGCATAAACTCAAATTCTCCTATTAAGACAGGGGTCCTTTACGAGGATCCGGAAACCGGAGACCTTTTTATCATGGACAGGGATTTTGTTCCGGAGGAAAGTTCTGTTGAAGACAATACTTCTGATACTGATGAAGAAGATCCTGTTTTGTCCGGTGTGATCGGACAATTATTATACAATGAGGCTACCCGCGAGTTGGATCTTATCGATATGGATTCCGGTGACAAGATCGGTGAAATATTAATAGATTCCAGGTCTGATGCTGCGTCCCTTGTTGGTCCGGTTCTACTCACTGGCGATAAGCTTGCCAGGGCAAGCGCAGGGTATGATTCAAATGGAAGAATAGTAGTGACCCTCAGCTTCAAGGAAGAAGGTTCCGGTACATTTGCGGACATTACAAGGGAAAATTTAGGTGAACAGCTGACTATCGTCCTTGATGAGGAGATAAAGTCAGCACCTTTCTTAAACGCAATAATAACAGGCGGAGATGCAGTTATAGAAGGTATTGATGGCCTGGAAGAGGCTAAGGATATCGCACTTGTATTACAAACAGGTGCTCTTCCTGTAAACCTTATAATAGAAGAGAGCAGTACTGTCGGACCGACTCTTGGAAAGGATGCACTGGATAAAGGTATCTATGCCGGCATTATCGGGCTGGCACTTATCTTAGTCTTCATGATCTCGTATTATCGTGGTCTTGGTCTTATATCAATACTCAGTCTTTCGATCTATGTTACTATTTTCTGGGGTATAATGGCAGGAATCGGTGCTGCACTGACACTTCCTGGTATTGCCGGGATAATATTGACCATAGTTATGGCCGTTGATGCAAATGTGATAATATTTGCCAGGATAAGGGAAGAAGGCCGTAAAGGTAAATCTCCCAGGATAGCAATAGGAGATGGTTTTAAACATGCAATAAGGACCATTGTCGATGCAAATGTGACTACCCTTATAACTGCTGCGGCACTTTATCAATTTGGTACCGGACCGATCAAGGGCTTTGCAGTGACTCTTGCACTTGGTGTTGTGATCAGTATGGTGATAAGCCTGCTCTTTACCAGGTCCTTATTATTTCTTGCAGCCGGACTGCCCAGGATAGCTTCCCCTGGATTTATCGGTGTTAAAATAGAAAAGGAGAAGTAGTCTTGAATCAAAAAACAGCCCGCTTTAATTTTATCGGTAAAAGAAAAATATTGTTTATTGTCTCACTTGTAGCCATTCTTTTAGGAGTTACCGGATATTTTATACAGGGTGGTTTTAATTTTGGAATAGATTTTCTCGGAGGATCCCTGATAGAGGTAGAATTTGACGGTAGTACCGATGTTGGGCAGATACGTGATGTCCTTGAAGATACCGGTCACGGAAGTTCGATCATCCAACAGACCGGTGACAATAAATATATTATAAGGATAAAAGCTGAAGAAATAGGGGATTCACTTGAAATAGAAGAAAAAGCCAGGATACTTGATGCGCTTGATGAAGGTATGGGGATAAACCCGACACTACTTCAGGATAGGACCGTGAGCCCCGGCTTTGGAAGCATACTTATAAGAAACGCACTGATGGCGATGGCCATAAGTCTTGCAGGAATACTTATCTATGTATGGATAAGATTCGAGTTCCGTTTTGGAGCTACGGCAATAGTGACTCTTGCGCATGATGTGTTAATAACCCTTGGTGTATATGCGATACTAAACCGCGAGATAAATACTTCTACCATTGCTGCTCTTCTTACGATAATAGGTTATTCATTAAATGATACAATTGTTGTTTTTGACAGGATAAGGGAAAATACCCCTAAAGCAAGAAGTCTTGGATATA
>JAZFRP010000090.1:0-2514 GCA_036445715.1 Candidatus Humimicrobiaceae bacterium
TCCCATAACAAGCCGGATACAGGAACTGTATTTTAAAATAGTCATAAATGAGGTAGAAGAATATTCTCACTGGTGTAAAAAAGTTTAAGTATATATTATTACCTGAAACACAACTTAAAATACTCACAATTATCATTGCAGCAGGTTTTTTTTGAAGTACCGAAATCCCCATCTGAAATACTTCCCATGGCACCCGATAATGTAATGCGCATTTCATCAATATTAGTGGAATTTCCTACTACCGGATCTATCCTTCCATTACCAAGATATAAGAGCTTCCCTTTGATATTTTCAGGGTCCATTTCAAGGATGTCCGATACAGCTCCTATATAGGTCAATAATTGCAATCTATACCTTTCCGGCATGCTTCCGTGTGAGGCTGGAATTTTTTCTGTCTTATTTCCGGACATCTTATAATCTACTATTTCCGCAGAACCATCTTTGTATACAGCTATCCTGTCCAGCTTTCCGGTTATATAATACTTCCCTATCCTGTAGTAAAATAATTGCTCCAGCATCAACTTTCGGGGCTTGTTGACTGAGAAATCCGCAAGTCCGCTTTCTTTGAAAACTTCAATATAGGGTTTGATATCATCAGGATAGTATTTTTGGAGGGAGTGAACATCAAAGGTCTTAGAGTCTTCGAATCCAAGCCGTGTGGTGTTTTCTATATATTTATGGATCAATACCCCCTTTTCCATTTTTTTGTCAGGCCTGGCCGGTATGGAATAGACATAACGCCACTTATACAGGGATGGACATTCCAGATAATCCAATACCGGGGTAAGTGAAAAAAGGACCTGGTCACCTGTTCCGGCTGATATTTTATCCGGGTAGGGGCCTCCTTTCAATTTACCTTCTTCAAATTTTTTATTTATCCTCTCTAAATATTTTCTTGAATCATCTATCGCAGATGTTGATATTGAGATCTTACCTTTATTCCCTGATACTGCCTGTAAAACCTTCAAAATATCTCTTTTACTTTTTAATCCCACTTCTATATTATTTTCTAGATGTCCCAGATCTCTTTCTATTTCTTTCCATTGAGGTCTTTCAATGCTTTTTTTAATGACCAGGCTGTTTTTTCTCCTCTCCCAGGACATCTTCTTCATTTCTTTCATATCAAAGCATCTGTAGGTATTATTTTCAGGACAAAGCCCTTCCAGGAATTCTTTACCGATACCATTTACCGGTCTTAGATGGCTTGTCTTTTTTAAGAAATCCATAAAGAAAGGAACAATCTCCTTTACTTTTTTATCCCCACCAGCCAGACTTTCTGTATTATTTATTTCATCAAATCGACTATATGAAAGAAACAGTACTTTCTTTGCCCTGCTGCATGCAACATAGAATATCCTTCTTTCTTCCTCTGTTTTTAACTTCTTTAGATCTTCATTGAAGGAACGGGCACTCTTATAGTTTTTCTTTTCCCTCCATATACTGCTGTCATTTCTTAATTCAGCCGGGACCACAAAACCATTTTTCCCCCCACCAGGTCCAAGATAATCATTTTTCCAGAGCATGGGTAAAAATACTGCCTCAAATTCAAGACCCTTGGCAGCATGGATGCTCATGAGCTTTATTGAATTCTCCCCGGAGATCTCTATTTTATCAGGATTGTCGTAATCTGTTTTTGCAATATCTTTTAAATAGATAAGAAAACTTTCAAGACCTGTATCCTGGTAAGACTTTTGAAAATCAGAAGCTACCCTGATAAGATTTTCTATATTACTTAATTTAACTTTTGTGGAAGGCTCAAAGTCAGACTTCAGTTCATCTGATAGTCCCGTATCCTCAAAGATGAGACTTATGAGTTCTTTGAGATCAAGCATCCTTGATCTTCCAATATAATAAAGGAGGGTTTTGAGAAAACTTTTGAGTCTTCTCTTTGCTCTGCTGCTTAATGTTTTATTACTGTCACACCGGTCTATCATATTAATAATATCAGTATTTCCTGACTTCCCGTCCCCTTTTTTCAAGAAAAAAATGTCCCTGTCGCTTATCCGGTATTTTGCAGATTTTAGAATATGGATAATAGAGGCCTCATCAAAAATATTATTTACTGCCTTCAGCCACGAGATAATAAATAATACCTCTGGTTCAAAGTAAAAATTTCTTCCACCGATCAATTCATACTTTATATTATTTTCTTTTAAGGCTCTTATGATCGCATCAAATCTTTTCCGACGGGAAATGATCGCCATATCTTTAAGTTTTATCCCGCCATATAAAATTATTTTTTCTATATTTTTTGCCAGTGACTTGGCTTCTTCCCTGATCGTCTTATTAATATCAAAAAGGACCAGTGATTCTTCATTTTCTTCAAATGCCTTAAACTCCTTTACAAACCTGTTCTCATTCCGGGATATTATACTGAGGACGGAATCGATTATTTCAGGTCCGGACCTGAAATTTGTAGAGAGGAAAAAGTTTTTTGTCTCGTCTTTCTTAAAGCAATCCCATTTGTCGAAATTTAAAATATTATCGATACAGGCGCCCCTGAAGGAATAGATT